>CAYLWP010000058.1:0-14121 GCA_964387365.1 uncultured Roseburia sp.
GGAAAGTTCTATAATAGTATATAGAGGTATTAACCGAGAGGAGAATTTAGAATTATGAATCAGAAAACGAAAAAAATGTTATCGGCAATTCTTGTATTTGTTCTGACACTTTCCTTTACTATGACAGTGTCGGCAAGTGAAACGACAGGAAATGGAGTGATTTTATCGGCATATTCGCTGCAGGTGGCAGAGAATGCGCCGGGTGTGTTAGCAGCGGCACTTCCGGAGGGAATGGATGCATCAAGACTGGCATGTGTGTCAGCAGACCCTGCGGTAGCAACCATTACACCGGTTATTTCCATGAATCATGTTGCTAACTTTCAGGTTGATTATGCAGGAGACGGTTCTACGGTTGTTGCCGTTTATCATCAGGATAATCTGGCAGTGGTGGCCTATGCGACTGTTCAGTCGGCTGCCATTATTATGGATATTCCTGCTAAGCTTGGAGTGAATAAGGATAATTACTGTACACTGACAGAATATGACTTTGTTCCGTATGAGTTTCATAAGTATGCCAATTTAAATGATTATAAGTCTACCCTGAAGCTGAGCTATCGTTGTGATTCTTATAAGGATGACGGATATCTCAGATGGGGCTGCTACGGATATTTTTATGATGCAGCCGGCAATATACTTTCCAAGGTGCATTTGTACGCAGGCTCATTGGCTGAGGGACGTGTATACAAGAGCGAATTTGATGTTCCTGTGAATGCAGTACGTTTTTCCGTAGAGGGATTTTAGGATAAGAGATAAGAAAGGTAAGGATAGAGTAATGAAGAACAGACAGAGAAAATTGGCATTGCTTTTATGCACAGTATTGTCAATGACTGCACTTGGCGGTTGTGGACAAACAGAGGAAGTGGCAGAGGTTGTTGAGGATGTTGCCATTGTAGAGGCCTCCAATCCGACAGTTGGTGATTTGAAGCTGAGCGGAGATTACATTGCTACAGTGAATCCGGATGAGTCTGTTTATGTGATACCAAAGGCAACAGCGGAGGTTCTTGAGGTTATGGTTGAAGCTGGGGATGTCGTTGAAGAAGGTGCGGTACTTGCCGTATTGGATGATACGATGGCACAGCTTTCCATGAAATCGGCACAGATTGGTCTGGATAATGCGCAAAGAGCCTACAACCTTTCCTATGGTGATGGAGCGACCCTGTTGAATGATATGAAGACAGACAGCACACTGCAGCAGGTAGAGGATGGCGTGGTTGCCCAGCAGGAGGGACTTGTTGAGGCAATGGATTCCTTAAAACGCTATCAGGATTTGTTCGAAGAGGCAGAGGCTGAGCTTGTAAGCGTTCGCGAGGAGTATGATTACAAAGAGGACCCGGAGGAGATTCTGGATTATGCGAAGAGTCTGGATAATCCGTTGGAACAGGGGGCTGCTTTAGAACGGTATAAGGAAGCAGCGGCATTAGATGCTCAGTGGAATGCGACAATTGACGGCTATAAGCAGGCGATTGACACCTGTGAGAAGACGATTGAGGATTTACAGGACGGTATTGACAGCACTTATGAGTCCTTTAGTCAGACAGTAACTTCAACAGCAATCACAAACGGAGAGCTTAAGGAAGAGCAGATGCAGGTATCCAAGAACAGCATTTCGGCAGCACAGCTTGCTGTGGAGCAGGCACAGGAAGGCTTGGAGGCGTATACGATTACAGCCGCCATTTCCGGTGTCGTGGAATCTGTGAATATCAAGGTACATGATTTTGCAACCTCAAGCAGTCCGGCATTTGTGATTTCCAATAAGGATTCCATGGTTGCGACCTATTATGTCAGTGAAGATGTACGCAATACCTTTTCTTTGGGACAGAAGATTTCCGTTGATAAGGATGGCAAGGTCTATGAAGGCGAAGTAATTGAGATAGGAAGTGCGATTGACGCTACAACCGGTCTTTTCAAGATAAAGGCAGGCGTAAAGGGCAATACTTCGGATATGCTTTCCGGTACCAAGGTAAAGATAACAACAGATACATATCATGAAAAGAATGCATTGATTATCCCTTATGATGCTGTTTACTATGACGGCACACAGGCATATGTATATACCGTAGTTGATGGTAAGGCAAAAAAGACAAACATCTCTACCGGATTATATGATGTTGAACATATTGTAGTGACAGAAGGAATTACAAAGGATGACGTGGTAATTACCACATGGTCTGCACAGTTGCGTGAAGGAGTTGCCGTTTCTATTCGTGAGAGTGAAACCGATGCAGCGAATCAGACGCAGGAATAGGAGGAATAGCCAATGAGTTCCTTAACAAAACTTGCGTTAAAAAGACCGGTTTCCGTACTGTTAATTGTACTTGCAGTCTGTGTGTTCGGTATTGGTTCCGTTTTCGGATTTAAGATGGAGCTGACACCGGAGATGGAAATGCCGATGCTTTTTGTACTGACCATTTATCAGGGCGGTGATCCAGAGACGACTCAGGAGCTGGTTACAAAGATTGTAGAGGATTCCGGTAAAACGCTTGCGGGTGTGGATTCCATTGATTCCCAGACCTCAGCGGATATGTCCATGGTAATGTTTACCTATGATTATGGTATGGATATCGATGAGGCATATTCGGATTTGCGAAGTGCACTGGATACCGCGTCACTTCAGTTACCGGAAGACGCGATGGATCCGGTTATCATAGAGATGAATATGAATGCGCAGGATGTTATGACCCTGTCGGTAACGACAACTGGTGATACCGATGCGCTGACCTTTGTTACGGATGAGCTTGAGCCGGAGTTGGATCGTATCGCAGATATTGCAGATGTTTCGATAACCGGTGGACAGGAGGATTATATCCGTATCGAACTGCATCAGGATAAAATGAAGCAGTACGGTGTGACTATGTCGAATGTGTCTACCTATATTGCAACAACAGATTTCACTATTCCTATCGGTTCAGTGATGCAGGGTACGCAGGATGTCAGCTCTTCTGCATCCTCTAAGCCGGAAACCCTGATTGAACTGCAGAATATTCCGCTTGTGACAAATCGCGGAACCACGATTAAGCTGTCGGATATTGCGACGGTTTCCATGGCTGCACAGGATTATGAAAGTATCAGCCGTTTTAACGGGAATGATAGTATCAGTATCGGTATTGCCAAGACACAGAGCGCCGGTACGGTAGATGTGTCAAGACAGGTAAAGGATGTCATTGAAAAGGCGGCTGCCAAGAATCCGGCTATTCAGATTTCCGTAGCCTATGATGCGGCAGACAGTATTATTTCTTCCTTATCCTCAGTTGGACAGACACTTGTCCTTGGTGTTATTCTCTCCATGATTGTATTATTTATATTCTTTGGAGATATCAAGGCGAGTTTGATTGTAGGAAGTTCCATGCCGCTTTCGCTGATGGTAGCATTGATTGCCATGAGCTTTGCAGGATTTTCGCTGAACGTCGTTACCATGGGTGCTCTCGTTATTGCTATCGGTATGATGGTTGACTCATCCATTGTCGTATTGGAAAGCTGTTTCAGACTGAAAGATGAGAAGCCGGACTATAAGGAGGCTGCGCTCATCGGTACACAGACGGTCGGTTCTTCGGTAGTAGCATCTACCATTACCACCATCGTTGTATACGTTCCGCTTGCAACGATGGACGGACTTGCAGGACAGCTCTTTGATGAGCTTGGCTTCACGATTATTTTTACCATGCTTGCATCCTTAATCGTATCGTTAACCCTGATTCCTATTTTCTTCTGGAAGTACAGACCGGTAGAGAAAAAGGATACACCGATTAATGCACTTTTAGAAAAAATCAATGCAGGCTACAGAACAATTCTGAAGCACATTATGTGGAAAAAGAAAACGGTTATGCTTGTTGCGGTAGCATTACTTGTTCTTTCCTTTGTATTGGTCGGACAGCTTGATACGGAGCTGATGTCGGCAACAGGTCTTGATAACGTAAGCATTACAGTGGAACAGCGTAGCAGTACCAGACTGGAAGTGATGGATGAGAATATACAGTTTATAGAGCAGATGATTATTGATGACCCTGACTTTGCGGGCTGTAATGTTTCCATCAGCGGTTCCACCGCGACGATTACCGGATATCCGTCAGAGGAATGTACCAAGAGTGTGAACGAGCTGGTTGATAAGTACAATCAGGCGCTGAGCGGCTATACGAATATGAGCGTGATTGTTGAGGTCGCAGGTAGCGGTATGACATCCATGATGAGTGTAAGCTCCAGTACGGAAATAGACCTCAGCGGTGAAGATACGGAGGACTTAAAAGCAGCGGCAATACAGGTAGAACAGCTGATGATGCAGGTGCCGGGAGTAATTAAGGTATCCAGTGATATTACCTCCGATGCATCGCAGGCTAAGATTAAGATTGACCCGTTGAAATGTATGGATGTCGGACTGACTGCTGTTCAGGTTGCAGGTGAGATGTATAATGCAAGCAGCGGTATGGAAGTTATGAAGATGAATATCGGAACGGACGAGTACTCTGTTATGCTGGAGTATCCGAAGGGAAGTTATACAGAGATGAGTCAGCTGATGAATCTTGAGCTTACAACACCGAGAGGAACCAATATCACCGTTGGAGACGTGGCAGAGGCAGTGTATTCCGATGTACCGGAGACGCTGGTTCGAAGCAACGGTAAGTATCAGGTTGCGATTACAGCGTATACAACGGAGGCGGCTAAGTTTGATGCACAGGATGCAATCAACGAAGCCGTAGCCAATGCTGAGTTCCCTGAGGGCGTAGAGCAGACCGATAATATGATGATGGAAATGATTATGGAGGAGTTTACAGCGATTGGTGTGGCAATTGCGATTGCAGTCTTTTTGATTTTCCTTGTTATGGCTATTCAGTTTGAATCACCAAGATTTTCGCTGATGGTTATGCTTAGTATTCCGTTCAGTTTAATCGGTTCCTTCTTCCTGTTATTTATCTCAGGTTCAACACTGAATATGACATCCTTAATGGGTGTGCTGATGCTTGTCGGTATCGTTGTAAATAACGGTATTTTATATGTAGATACTGTTAATCAGTTGAAGCAGGAAATGTCTTTGAACGACGCATTAATCGAAAGTGGATGTATTCGTCTGCGACCGATTCTGATGACAACCCTGACAACCATTTTATCCATGGTTCCGATGGTATTTGCAACAGATGCGAACTCTGCGATGATGAAGGGAATGTCCCTGATTATTATTGGTGGTCTGATTACATCGACGCTGCTGATTCTCTTACTGTTGCCAAGCTTCTATCTCTTAATGGATAAGGACGGAAGACGTGAATTCAAGCAAAAAAAGCTGGAGAAGCGTCAGATGAAGGCAAACAAATAAACTTAACAAATCCATAGACAGAAGATTTTGCAGAAAGGTATGGTATTTGTATGAAACAATATCAGGTAACCGGAATGAGCTGTGCGGCATGCAGTACCCGTGTGGAGAAGGCTGTTTCCAAGGTGGCGGGTGTTACTGCCTGTTCCGTGAGTCTGCTTACTAACTCTATGGGAGTAGAGGGCACGGCTTCCTCTGAGGCGGTTATAAAAGCGGTAGAAGAGGCCGGATATGGTGCTTCGGAAAAGAAAACAGATAATTCCGATGTGAAGGATGATATACTGAAGGACACAGAGACGCCGCTTCTCAAGCAACGATTGCTGTATTCTCTGGGCTTTTTGCTGATACTGATGTATTTTTCCATGGGACATATGATGTGGGGATGGCCGGTTCCAGACCGGCTTGCAGGGAATCATGTGGCGATGGGGTTATTACAGCTACTGCTCACGGCTGCGGTTATGGTAATCAATCAGAAGTTTTTTATCAGTGGTTTTACGAGCCTTTGGCATAAGGCACCCAATATGGATACCCTGGTGGCACTCGGCTCAACGGCGGCATTTGTATACAGTACCTATGCTTTATTTGCCATGACTGATGCGCAGGTCAAGGGTGATACGGAAGGTGTCATGGCTTATATGCATGAATTTTACTTTGAATCGGCTGCCATGATACTGACACTGATTACCGTGGGAAAAATGCTGGAAGCCCGCTCTAAGGGAAAAACGACAGATGCCTTGAAGAGTCTGATGAAGCTGGCGCCCAAGACCGCGGTTGTGATTCGAGACGGCGAGGAGACTGAGGCTGCAATCAGTGAGGTGCAAAAGGGAGATTTCTTTGTTGTGCGTCCCGGTGAGAATATCCCGGTAGACGGCATCGTAATAGAAGGAAGCAGTGCGGTAAATGAAGCGGCATTGACCGGAGAAAGCATTCCGGTGGATAAAGAGACGGGAAGCCGGGTATCGGCGGCAACCGTAAATCAGTCAGGATTTTTAAAGTGTGAGGCAACAAGAGTAGGCGAGGACACGACACTTTCGCAGATTATCCGGATGGTAAGTGATGCAGCGGCTACCAAGGCACCGATTGCCAAGGTGGCGGATAGGGTGTCCGGTGTCTTTGTCCCGACTGTGATTGCGATTGCCGTGATTACTGTTTTTGTATGGTTGCTTGCAGGAGAGAGCATTGGCTTTGCGCTTGCAAGAGGAATTTCCGTACTGGTAATCAGCTGTCCGTGTGCGCTTGGACTGGCGACACCGGTTGCGATTATGGTAGGAAACGGAATCGGTGCAAAAAACGGCATCATGTTTAAAACAGCAGTTTCCCTGGAAGAGACCGGAAAAATGCAGATTGTTGCATTGGATAAGACAGGAACGATTACCACAGGCGAACCGAAGGTTACGGATATTTACGCGGCAGAAGGTGTAACGACGGAGGAGCTGTTACACTTTGCAGTTGCCTTAGAGAGCAGGAGCGAACACCCGCTTGCCAAGGCGATTCTTTCCTATGGAAGTGAGAGGGAGATTGCAACCCGGGAGATTTCGGAGTTTCAGTCATTACCCGGAAACGGTCTGTCTGCGATGTATCAGGGCAGGAAAGCGTTTGCGGGAAGTCTTTCCTATATCCGTAGTCTGGTTACAATTCCGGATGAGATGAAGGCACAGGCAGAAAGCCTTGCGGAGGAAGGGAAGACACCTCTGTTTTTTGCGTGGGATCAGCAGCTTGTGGGCATGATTGCCGTTGCCGATGTCATCAAGGAGGATAGCCCCCGGGCGGTCAGAGAACTGCAGAACATGGGTATTCATGTCGTGATGCTGACAGGAGATAATGAAAGAACGGCTAAGGCGATTGGTAAGCAGGCAGGTGTTGACGAGGTAATTGCCGGAGTGCTTCCCGACGGGAAGGAAAGTGTCATTCGCACCTTGCAGGATAAGGGCAGGGTTGCCATGGTTGGTGACGGCATCAATGATGCGCCGGCGCTGACAAGAGCTGATATTGGTATTGCCATTGGTGCAGGTACGGATATTGCGATTGATGCAGCCGATATCGTATTAATGAAAAGCCGGTTAAGTGATGTACCGGCAGCTATCAGGTTAAGTCGTGCAACACTGAAAAATATACATGAGAATCTGTTTTGGGCGTTTATTTATAATATAATCGGCATACCGCTGGCAGCAGGTGTATGGATACCGTTACTGGGCTGGCAGCTCAATCCGATGTTTGCAGCTGCAGCGATGAGCCTGTCGAGCTTTTGTGTTGTTTCGAATGCACTACGTCTGAACTTAATAAAGATTCATGATGCAACCAAGGATACAAAAAGAAATGAGGAAAAGATTATGACAAAAACAATGAAGATTGAAGGAATGATGTGTGGACACTGTGAGGCGAGAGTGAAGAAGGTGCTCGAGGCACTTCCGGAGGTTACAGAGGCAGTGGTAAGCCATGAAGCGGGAACGGCTATACTGACACTGAATGCAGAGATTTCTGATGAAGTATTAAGGAAGACAGTAGAAGAGCAGGATTATAAGGTGCTGGCGATAGAAGCGTAGCGGTATTTGTTCAGAACGAAACCTTGAAAATGCTGTGTATTTTCGAGGTTTGACAATTCCTATCAATTTGCAGTATAATTAAACATGAGCTATACTATTTTCAGAAAGGAATGTCATATGAAACAAAAAGCAGGTAAAAACACTATTTTAATAGTAGATGACGAAGAACTGGTTAAAAGAACGTTAATTGACGTATTAAGTGATGATTATGCCATTCTTAGTGCAGGAAATGGAAAGGAAGCGCTTGAACTGCTGGCAAAGTATTCGGACAGTATTGGTGTTATTGTACTGGATTTGATTATGCCGGTTATGGATGGCTTTACATTTTTAGAGAAGTTACAAGATTATCAGGAATACAATAAGATTCCGATTATTGTAGCAACCTCGAATGAGGATGAGGGTTCGGAGCAGACCTGTCTCGAATACGGAGTATGGGACTTTATTATGAAGCCTTACAATCCGGTGCTGTTACGATTCAGAATAGAGAATGTGATTGAAAAGAGCAGAATGCTCATGAGTGAGACGGATGCTGTTACAGGTCTGTATACGAAGCTGAAGTTTTATCAGAAGGTGCGTCAGATGCTGACGGAGAGAACCGGGGAAAAGTTTGCCTTTGTCAGAATCGATATCGACCGTTTTAAAATGATTAATAATTTTTACGGTGTCAAGGAAGGTGACAGGGTTTTACAAAGTATTGCACAGGAGTTGATTAGAATTTCCGGTGCGATAGACCCGTTCCTGTATGCAAGACTGGAGGATGACGTTTTTGCCTGCTGTTTACCGTATAAGGAAGAAAATATTGAGCTGTTAGTCCATGATTTGCAGCTTAATATGAAAAAAGTGAATAAGGATTATAATATAAAGGTTTCCTGTGGTGTATATGTAATCACGGATTATGATATGGATGTCTCTGAGATGTACGACAGAGCTTATCTTGCGGCGAAAAACTGCAAGGGTAAGTTTGTAGAGAATGTTGCATATTATGATGAAAGCATGATAGAGAATATGCGTCAGGAGCAGTTTATCATCAATGAGGTTAACAGGGCGATAGAAGAGGAGCAGTTTGCAGTCTATTTACAGCCGAAGATTAATCTCTTAAACGGGAAGTCATATGGCGCAGAAGCGTTGGTAAGATGGAGACATCCGACCAAGGGGCTGATGAAACCGGGAGATTTCGTTCCGATCTATGAGAAAAACGGTATTATAGGACGTTTGGACCAGTATATGTGGAGAAGTGTATGTAAGCTCCTGAGAAAATGGATAGATGAAGGCAAGAACCCGAATCCGATTTCCTTGAATGTTTCAAGGGTAAATATCTATAATCCGCATCTGGTTGAAATATTGAAGAAAATGATAACAGAATACAGGATTCCGCCGCATCTGCTGAATCTTGAGATAACAGAGAGCGCATTTATTGAGGATCAGTCGCTGGTTATGAAAACAATTTCCCGTCTGCATGAGCTGGGATTCCAGATTATGATGGACGATTTTGGAAGCGGCTACTCATCCCTGAATGTGTTAAAGGATATGGACGTTGATTATCTTAAGATAGATATGAATTTCCTGCAGGAGGATGCAAAGTTTAACGGTAAGGGAGAGAAGGTACTGACCTCCGTTGTCAGAATGGCAAAATGGCTGCAGCTTCCGGCAATTGTCGAGGGTGTGGAAACGCAGGAGCAGGTTGATTTCCTGCGATGCATTGGCTGTGAGTATGCGCAGGGCTTTTACTTTGCAAAGCCGATGCCGGTTGAGGAATATGAGATATTCTTAGAGCGTGAGAAGCGCAAGCAGGGATTACAGCCGGTTAGCCAGAATGAGATAATCATTAATGAGTTATGGAATACACGTTCCGCAGTCAGCATGCTGTTTGATGCGCTGGAGGTTCCGATTGCCATATACGAATACCGAGACGGAAAGATGGAGCTTTTGAGAGCAAATACTGTGTATGAGAACTGTATTCAGGTGGAGGATGCGGAGATTCAGAATGAAGAGAAGCGTAATCTTCAGAATATCTTTGAGAAGCTGATAGACGGGTACAGAAATTTCAATGTGGAGATTCAGAGAAAGGGCTATAAGCGTTATCGCCTGTCGTTTAAAGTATTCGGAAAACGCGCTGATACCATGATTATTATGGTGACCTACCATGACATAAGCAAATATAAGTAAGTTTGGATTGCAATCCATGATAAAAAGGTATACATTTTGTATGAAGCAGGATGTATACTTTTTTGCTACAAAAGCACGACAAGCATAAGAGAAAGGCATAATTTGATGAAAAGATACAGATTTTTAGATATTCTCAGGGGAATTACCCTGATTAGCATGATTGCATATCATTTGATGTGGGACTTGGTATATATGTACGGACAGGATTGGGAATGGTATCGCTCACAGGCAGGCTATCTGTGGCAGCAGAGTATATGCTGGACGTTTATTTTGCTGTCCGGCTTTTGCTGGTCGTTGGGGAAGAAAAAGGCAAAACGCGGTCTGACGATATTGATCGGAGGAATGATTGTTACCGTGGTCACGCTTCTGGTTATGCCTGAAAACAGGGTGGTATTCGGCGTGCTGACACTGCTTGGAACCTGTATGCTGTTGCAGGCTGTGCTCGAGCCGGTCTGGAAGAATTATAACAGCGTTGTGGGGTTATTTGTTTCGTTTGGATTGTTTTTATTACTGAAAAACGTGAATAAAGGATATCTGGGATTTACGGGATTAAAGCACGTCATGCTTCCGGAGGAATTGTATACGAATCTGTTTACGACATTTTGGGGATTTCCGTCCCGGGATTTTTTCTCAACCGATTATTTTTCGGTATTGCCTTGGTATTTCCTGTTTTTAACGGGATATTTTTTGTACCGTATATTGCAGGAACGGGATTTATTGAAAAAAATACCGGATATTTCCGTTCGACCGTTGGAATGGATTGGAAGAAATTCTTTAATCATTTATCTGTTGCATCAGCCGGTGGTTTATGGGATATTAATGATTGTTATGTAATTACATAGAGCTATATAATTTGGGAATGATATAGAGGAGAAAACGTAATTATGAAGGTACTGAATAGTTACGAGAAAACATGTTTAAGCGGGGGAAGACATGGTTAAGGAAATGAAAGATAAGGATAATAATATGCTTGAAAAAGAAAAAATGATTTTTCATCCGATTTCCGTTGAGGACAGGGATTGGGTGACACAGAAGCTGGAAGAGGATAACCTAGGCTCCTGTGAATATACATTTGCAAATAATTATATGTGGAGTGAGGTCTTCGAGGTAGAGGTAGGCACGATTTATGATTGTGGTGTAATCCGATACCGCAAAGAGGGGAATTTTTTCTATTCCTTTCCCTTTGGAAACGGGGATAAGAAAAGGGCAATTACCTTGCTTCGTGAAATCTGTGCAGCGAATAAATATAAGCTGAGCCTTTATCCTGTGGAGGAAGAGGGCAGACAGCAGCTGATAGAATGGTTTCCGGGAGAATTTGAGATTGATGCTGACCGTGGAGACTTCGACTATGTATATACGGTAGAAAAGCTTTCTGCGTTAAAGGGAAAGAAGCTTCATGGAAAGCGTAATCACATTGCGCGATTTATGGATGACGATGACTGGAGCTATGAGGCACTGAGCCATGATAATGCAGAAGACTGCCATAGAATGGCAAGACTGTGGATTGGTCACAGGCAGGAAAAGTGGAATGAAGAGATGGAAGAAGAAATACGGGTGCTGGAAAGGGCACTGGATTCCTTCGAGGAGCTTGGTTTATTCGGAGGTGTTCTTCGTAAAGCAGGTGAAATTGTTGCGTTTACGATTGGAGAACGCATGAATAAGGATACACTGGTAGTACATTTTGAAAAGGCATATCCGGAGCTGCAGGGTGCATATCCGATGATTAATCAGCAGTTCGTGCTGCAGGAGGGGCAGGAATATACCTATGTAAATCGTGAAGAGGACACGGGTGATCCTGGACTTCGTAAGGCAAAGCTGTCTTATTATCCTGATATTTTGTGGAAGAAGTACAGTGCGACAGAAAGTCATGTTGTTTTTGCAAACGAAAACGATAAGGAAGCAATTGCCGATATCTGGGAGAAGTGCTTTGGAGATACCGGGGATTATATCGGTATGTATCTGGACAAGCGTTTCGAAACGGAGAATATGCTGGTGATTCATGCAGATGGCAAGCCTGTTTCCATGGCAAGCTTTTTGCCGGCGCAGGTGATGATAAACGGGGAACAGGTTGATGCAAAGTATGTCTATGCAGTGGCAACACTGCCGGAATATCGTGGAAAGGGATATGCTTCGGAAATAGTAGCATATGCATTTGAAAAATATCAGATGCCTTTACTATTGCAGCCGGCTGATGAGGCTTTAGAGCAGTATTATGAAGGACTTGGGTTTGTAAAAGCATTTGAAGCAAGTCCATGCTGGATGTATGAGGCTTCTGCAACATGGAAAAAGGAAAAAGTGACACTAATGTCAGAAATGGATATTGCGGAGTGGCATGCAGAAGCAGTAAGCGCAGAGGAATACCGGTCCCTTCGAAATAGTTATTTTATGGAAGAAGGCTATGTTTCATGGGACGAGCAGGCTCTTTTATATGCGATTGCAGAGAATGAGTTTTCAGATGGCAGGACATGGAAACTGACCTGTGGTGAGAAAACACAGCTTCTTATGTGGAGAGTGGAAGAGGGAAGGCTTCGTATTGTGGAAACGACCCTGGAGGAAGAGGAGCTTAGAAAGCTTCTTCCGGCGATGCTGCAGCAGATTGGAGTCTGCAAAGCGTTTGCGGAAAATACAGGTGGTATGATACTGCTTCCGAAGGACAGAAAATGGTCGGACAAGAAGGGGTATTTGAATCTTACGTTAGGGTGAGGCAGATATGAGCAAACAGGAAAACGGCATAACGGAAGGAGTCATCTGGAAGCAGCTTCTGATGTTTTTCTTTCCGATTTTAATCGGTATCTTTTTTCAACAGCTTTATAATACGGTGGATACAGTCATTGTAGGAAGATTTGTAGGGAAAGAAGCATTATCAAGTGTTGGCGGTTCATCGAGTCAGATTATCAGTCTGGTTGTAGGCTTCTTTACCGGTATTTCAACAGGTGCTTCCGTTCTGATCGCGCAATACTTTGGCGCAAAGGACGAGAAGGGACTTGATGAGACACTGCATACAGCCTATGCCTTTGCGATTCTGGGCGGATTGGTATTAGGCGTTATTGGTGTAATCATAGCACCGGATGTACTTCGGTGGATGAAAACACCCAAGGAGCTTATCGAGGAGTCCACCCAATATGTCAGAATCTACTCCGTAGGGATGGTTTTTGTATTTGTTTACAACATGGGAGCGGCAGTGCTTCGTGCACTCGGTGATTCCAAGAGACCGCTGTACCTGTTAATTATATGTTGTATCATTAATATTATTTTGGATTTTGTGTTCGTACTTGGCTTTCATAACGGCGTTGTCGGTGTCGGCATTGCGACACTGATTGCACAGGCGGTCAGTGCGATTCTGGTTACCTTATTAATCATGTATCGGACGAAGGAAGTGAAGCTGGAGCTAAGAAAGCTGCGCTTAAAACCGGACTATTTAAAGAAGCTACTCTGGATTGGACTTCCGACAGGAATTGAGTCTGCGATGTACAGCTTTTCGAATGTGGTTATCCAGATGGCATTAAATGACTTCGGTGTGGATACCGTGGCTGCGTGGGCGGCATTTGGCAAGATTGACAGCTTTTTCTGGATGATTAACAGTGCCTTTGGTACTTCCATTGTAACCTTCGTTGGCCAGAACTTCGGTGCCGGCAAGTGGGAGAGAATCAGAAAGGCAGTCAGAATCTGGCTTGTCATCGCCATTGTTACCGCCTTGGCGGTAAGTGGTCTGATTCTTATCTATGACCGCTTTTTGCTTGGAGTCTTTACCACAGATACCGCAGTCATTGATATTGGCGAGCGAATGATTTGGTGCATCACACCGTATTTCTTTTTATTTGAATTTATCGAGATACTGTCAGGCGCACTGCGCGCGGAAGGCTTTGTCGTTGTGTCAACGCTGATGGTATTATGCGGTACCTGTCTGTTTCGAATCTTCTGGGTTATGGTGATTACCGTCGGGCAGAGCCTGGAGATGATTCTTGCCTGCTTCCCGATTACATGGGGAATCGGTACGTTAATGTTTATCGTGTATTACCGGTGGAAGCAGAGGAGAGTGTTTGGATAGAGTATAAGGAATAGATATGTGAATATAGTGTATACAGTATAAAAAAACGCTTATTTTAATAAGTT
>CAYLWP010000059.1:0-13997 GCA_964387365.1 uncultured Roseburia sp.
CCTCTTGATTTTATTAGGTTCTTACTAACTTGACACTATATTACCATAAGCCCCAAATTCCCGGTTCGGATATTCCACATTTCGTGCTCTGACTGCTCCGCGGATAAGATAATTCCTGATGCTTTCCGAATCTGCCAGAATGTCATTCTGCTCCACAACTGCCCACTGTAACAGCTGTGCCACGCCACCGGCGGCAATCGCAGCCGCCACGCCCGAACCGCTCCGTGTACCGAGAATGGTACTGATATTGACTCCCGGTGCCGCAATATCCGGCTTTATCTGATCTGTTCTTGAAAATCCTCTTCCCGCATTGACATAGAGGCTGTTATTTTCGTCATTATAGGAAGTAACGCTGACAGCACGCGCGGTATAGGCCGGATCCGTAAGCGTGATAAACGGGTCCGGTGTCAAAAAATAGGTATCATCCGTCAGAAACTGCGTAATCGGAAGCCATAAATCAAATACTCCGCGCTCGATACTTCCTTCACCACGGATTCGAACGTTCCAGATTCCTGCTGTCGGATTTTCCAGTCGAAAGCGAATCATTTCTGCGCTTGCGTCCGGCTCCACCGGAATATAATCAACACTCAGCTGCGTCCTTTCAAAAACAAAGGAAAAGCGCTGCGGTCCCTTTACTCTCGGATTAATCCACTGTATCGTTTCGCCGCCCGGCGAGCGCACCGATGTGGAAAACAGATAGGGTGACTTCCCCCAAAAGTCCATAATAAATCCCTTTTCCTGCTCTCCTACCCGAATCTCAACCTCTTGCTCTGGCTGTCTTGCGGTTATTTCACCTCTGAAATGTCTCCTTGCATTGCCTTCATTGCCTCCGCCGATTACAATTGCCCTGCTCTTCTGATAAGAAATCGCAGACAGATAACGGGCAAGAGGGGATGCACCTGTGTGGTCTCCCAGATTCGTTCCCACTCCCAGACAGATAACCAGCGGACGATACAGACTGAGTGCATATTTTTGTAAATACTGCACCGCCTGTATGATATCCGTTTCCGAATAACAGGGAACATCCTCCGGGACCAGATAATATTCTCTCAGGTAAGGCTTGATTTCCTTAAGCTTTACCATGACAATATTGCATTCCGGCGCTGCGCCTGTGAATTGTCCACCTCCCGGCAACATGACACTGTCCGGCGTCCCTTCCTCTGACAGCATATTTCCTGCTACACCGCCGGATTCTCCCCCGGACAGCCTGCTTCCTGCTGCGACACTGGCCGCTGCCGTTCCGTGACCAAGCTCATCTGTACTGGGAACAAGCTCTCTTGGATTGTCACTTTCCAGCGCCCTTTGTATCATCTCATTTGTATATTCCGAGCCGTATTCAAAGCCCTCCGGCGGTGTTCCTGTCTGTATTGTCTGATCCCAGATAGCTGTAATCCTGCTTTTTCCTGCACTATCGCGGAATACCGGATTTTCATACCGTATTCCGGTATCGATAAAGCCTATCGTTACATTTTTCCCGGTAAGCTGTAACGGCGGCTCCTGCGTTGCCAGTATTCCCGACTCCGCTAGGGCAATCGAATGAAATTCCTGCCTCTCGCTTCCTTCCAGTTGTGTCAATCCATAACATCTGGGGACAAAATAATAACTGGAATCAGAAACGGTAATTGTCGGAATCGCGCTCCGCTCTATATACATGATTCCCATGTCACCGAGTACTTTATGATAGCAATAATCGGCAGGAGGCTGATAATGAAAGCGCTCCGGTATCACAAAATCCAAGATAATATCTGCATAATCATTAGACAAAATCCGCTCTTTACAGGTCACTATATTCTCCTTTTGCAAAAAGTGCATGAGCTTTCTATAGTGTATACCCGTAAGAGCGGATTTATTACATCTGATGAACGGTTTCTGTACGAATCTGAACCACAGGACCGCCTGTTCCGTTGATATAGTCTCCGGTAATCGTAACCTCTCCGATATTCTCATCCTTAGGAATCTCGTACATGATATCCAGCATGAATTCCTCTATAATCGCACGCAGTGCTCTGGCTCCGGTATCCCGTTCCATTGCCTTATCCGCAATTGCCTCAAGCGCACTGTCGTCAAAGTTCAGCTTCACCTCATCAAGCTCTAACAGCTTCTGATACTGCTTTAAAATCGCATTCTTAGGCTCTTTTAATATCTGGATATAGCTTTCCTTATCCAGTCCGTCCATCGGACAGATAATCGGCAGACGTCCGACAAACTCCGGAATCATACCAAATTTCTTGATATCCTCTACCTTAACCTGCTTCAGGATATTCTTCTCCTTATCGAGCGAATCCTTCAGCTCGGCATTAAAACCGATGGAGGTCTGCTTTGAAAGTCTCTGCTTGATGATTTCCTCTAAGTCAGGGAATGCACCACCACAGATAAAAAGAATATTTCTTGTATTAACAGTAGTCAGCGGAACCATGGCATTTTTGCTGTTTGCTCCGACAGGAACCTCAACATCTGCTCCCTCCAAAAGCTTGAGCATACCCTGCTGAACCGATTCTCCACTGACGTCTCTTGAAGTCGTGTTCTTCTTCTTGGCAATCTTATCAATCTCATCAATAAAGACAATACCACGCTCTGCGCGCTCCACATCATTATCTGCTGCCGCAAGGAGCTTGGAGATAACGGACTCGATATCGTCTCCGATATATCCCGCCTCCGTAAGAGAGGTAGCGTCTGCAATCGCAAGCGGTACATCAAGAAGCTTTGCTAACGTCTTTACCAGATACGTTTTTCCGCAGCCTGTCGGACCAAGAAGCAGGATATTGGACTTTTCAATCTCAATCTCATCCATTGTTCCTGTCGCAACGCGCTTATAATGGTTGTAAACAGCAACTGAGATAACCTTTTTGGCATAGTCCTGCCCAACTACATAATCATCCAGCTGTGCCTTAATTCTATGTGGTGCCGGAAGATCCTTTACATTAAATACTGCTTCTTTATTTTCCTTTGCCTTTTTCTTTTTCAGCTTCTGGCGGTTGGGAATTCCGCCGTCCCCCTGAAGATCTGCAATATTTACAAAGCTGATATTCGGGAATCTTCCCTTTTTCTCCTTATCGTGATCAAAGTTAAAGCTGCTTGTGTTATTCAGCATACCCTGATAATCAAACTGGCTGACCGTATCCATAGTTTTGTGCATACAGTCGGAACATACGGAAATATGATTCGGAAGCTTGAACATTCTTCCGGCCTTGCTCTCCGGTCTTCTGCAAATAAAGCAGACATCCTCGTACTCGCTTTCTTTATCGTAGTCCTCCTCGGCTTGTCCGGTGCCTTCCTCCTCCGAAATATCAATCATCTCTATATCATCTTTTTCTTCTGTTTCGTTCTTGTCTATTTCCTTGTCGTCCATTTCTTTGTTATCCTGATCTGACATCAAAAACCTCCAACCTGCTTATTCTGTTTTATTTCCTAATGTGACGGAAATGATATGCTCCCTGTAGCCCGAATCGCTCTGACGCATGATGGTTACCTCAACCGTTGTTCCCGCAGCATAATATTCCAGAATACCCTGAAGCTGCGTCATATTCGTAATCTTTTCTCCGTCAAATGCTACAATAATATCTCCCTCACGCAGTCCTGCGTCCAAGGCTCCGGAATTCTCCAATACCTGAGCTACATAAACACCCTGTGGCATGCCAAAGCTCAGAGAAACATCCTCCGGCACATCCGTTCCCGAAATACCAAGAAAGGCT
This sequence comes from uncultured Roseburia sp., assembly GCA_964387365.1. Classification (GTDB taxonomy): domain Bacteria; phylum Bacillota; class Clostridia; order Lachnospirales; family Lachnospiraceae; genus COE1. The sequence continues at coordinate 3,693 of CAYLWP010000059.1, forward strand.
CTCTCGTTATCAGATACCTTCTGCCTCGTTTCGCGGGTCATTAACTCCTCGATAACCGGCTTGGCAGTGGTAATCGGAATCGCATATCCCATACCTTCTATCAGATAGTCCGCAATCTTACTGGAGTTAATACCAATAACCTCGCCCTTTACATTCAAAAGAGCACCGCCGGAGTTCCCCGGGTTAATTGCTGCATCTGTCTGAATCAGAACGCTGGTACTGTTATCATCAAACATGACCTCTCTGTTAATCGCACTGATTACACCGGTCGTTACCGACTGACCGTATCCAAGAGAATTACCGATAGCAATCGCCGGCTCCCCTACATGTAAATTATCGGAATTACCCAAGGTTGCAAGCGCTATCTCCTGCTTTGTTTTTTCATCAATATCATCGAGAAAAACAGTAAGCACTGCCAAATCATGCTCTGCATCCGAGCCCTTTACATAGGCAAGAGCCTCTGTGCCGTCAATAAACTGGATACTCAGTTCATTATTATCTTCAATTACATGATAATTCGTTACAATAAGCAGCTCGTCTTCATTCTCCCCTACAATAATACCTGAGCCGCTTGCCTCTTCTTCAGCCGAAGTACCATACCAGTCCAACGCCGTAAAATAATTGGTGATAGATACAACACAGGGCATCGCTGACTTAACAACCTCAGTAACGTCGGAAACAACAGCTGTCACCGTTTCTGTCTGTGTCTGCTGAATCTGCGTGTCTTCCTTGCTTCCCTCAAGCTTAATCGGCTCATCCTTTTCCTGTACCGGTACTGCTTTTGTCTGCTGCTTGGATACTTCTTCGAGAAGCTCTGTTTTCATCGTTTCGAGCTCTTGTACAGCGTGCTCCACCTTGGCAAGCCTTCCTGTTACACCCGAAAAAGCCAGCACCATATAAGCACCAATACCCACACATATACCAAAGAAAATACCGCAAAGGATATTGAGGAATATTCTCTTTGCAGCCGGATGCTGCCGTTTTTCCTTTCGGGGGCGCCCCGGCCTTGCATAGGATGAATATACGTTACTATACTGTTCGATATCAACAACCTGCTGACGGTTTTCCATTTCGTTCATGCTATCCCCTCTTTTTTCTTTTGAACGAGCAACTTCTTACTCTGTTTATTCTACAGTAACAGATTTTGCAAGGTTTCTTGGCTTATCTACATCGCAGCCCTTGCCAACTGCAACATAATAACCAAATAACTGTAATGGAATAATAGCCAGTGAATTCGTAAAATATGAGTTGGTCTTTGGAATATAAATAACATAATCCGCAGCCTTCTCAATATCTGTATTTCCCTCATTGGTAACCGCAAGCACGAATGCGCCTCTTGCCTTAACCTCTACCATATTACTCAGCGTCTTCTGGAATAAAGCATCCTGTGTTGCCACTGCCGCTACTAAGGTACCCTCTTCAATCAGGGAAATCGTTCCGTGCTTCAGCTCACCTGCCGCATATGCTTCGGAATGGATATAGGAAATCTCCTTTAGCTTCAAAGAGCCCTCCATGGAAATCGCATAGTCGATACCGCGTCCGATGAAAAATACATCCTTTGCCGCAACATAACGGTTGGCAAATCTCTGAATACGCTCTTTATTGGAAAGAAGGGACTCAATCTGTCCCGGAAGCTTTTTTAAGTCCTCAAGCATTCCCTTGAACGCCTCGTCCGTAAGCTTTCCTCTAACCTTGGCAAACTTCATTGCCAGTAAGTAGAGCGCTATCAGCTGCGCACTGTATGCCTTGGTGGTTGCAACCGCAATCTCAGGTCCTGCCCAGGTATACATGACATTATCTGCCTCTCTTGCGATGGAGCTTCCGACTACATTAACAATTCCCAGTACCTTATATCCTAATGCCTGTGATTCACGAAGCGCTGCCAGGGTATCTGCTGTTTCACCTGACTGGCTGATAACAACAACCATGGCGCCCTCTTCCAGAATCGGGCTTCTGTAACGGAATTCACTTGCCACATCTACCTCTACCGGGATTCTGGCAACACCTTCAATGATATACTTCGCTGTAACACCGGTATGGTAAGCAGAACCGCAGGCAACAATATGAATCTTCTTAATTGCCTTAATCTCTTCCTCAGACATATTCAGCTCTTCGATTACGATATCGTTATCCTTTAATCTTGGCATTAAGGTATCGGTAACCGTCTTTGGCTGTTCATACATTTCCTTTAACATGAAATGCTCATAGCCGCCCTTTTCTGCCGCGTCTGCATCCCATTCAATCGTAACAGGCTCTTTTGTGATTTCTTCCTCATCGATGGTATAAAAATGCATACCGTCTGCCTTTAAATGTACGATTTCCTGATTTTCAATGAAAAATACCTTTCTTGTATACTTAAGAATGGCAGGTACATCGGAGGCGATAAAACAACCATCCTCATTCTGTCCTGTAATCAGCGGACTGTCCTTACGAACGGCGAATACCTCATCCGGATGATCTGCAAAAACAATTCCCAATGCATAAGAGCCCTGTACTCTGTGCATAACCTTGGTAATTGCCTCTAATGGGTTGCCCTTATAATAATAATCCATCAACTGTGCCACAACCTCGGTATCTGTATCGGATGTGAACTGATATCCCTTGCTGATTAACTTTTCCTTTAACGGAAGGTAGTTCTCAATAATACCGTTATGTACAACGGCGATGGTTTCCTGTGCATTGTAATGCGGATGTGAATTTGCATCACTCGGCGCACCATGGGTTGCCCATCTGGTATGTCCGATACCTACCGTACCCGGCATGGTTTCGCCACCATGAGTCAGCTCTTCCAATACCTTTAATCGTCCTACTGACTTTGTAATCTGAATCTTATCTCCGTTTACCACTGCCATTCCGGCTGAGTCATAGCCTCTGTACTCCAGCTTGGCAAGGCCGTCCAAAATAACCGGTGCCGCCTGATATTTTCCGGTATAGCCAACAATTCCACACATTTTTTCATCCTCCCGTTTCTTGAATATATTTTAACGAATCACTCGCTCACTCTTCAACCAATATGTCCTGTTACTCGTGCACCTTATTATTATACCATAAGGAAGCCGTTTGTAGTGTATTCCTAACTGATATCCTAAAAATTTAAATCCGCTTGAGACAATCAGATAAGGAATCAGCTTCTTTTCCTTTATCTCAATCAGATGTCTGATTGTCTTTTTCACAAGAGATATCCCTTCGCTTTCCGAGGAAATACCACGAAAAACCTCCGGATGCTGTGCCTGCGATACGCCAAGGTCAAAGTTTCTTTTCAACTGCTGCATGCAGGAGTAATTATGGGAATGAAGCACCTTCGCCTCGGCCGCATAAACAATCTTATAGCCTGCCTGTACGGCATGACCTGTAAAAATCATATCCTCGTTGAAAATCGCCTTTTTCACAAATCCGCCAAGCATATCAAAGATATTTCTATTATATGCCGCACATACATTGGAACAGAAGTAAGTCTTAATACCAAGCTCTGACAAGTCTTCCTTAGACTTCACACGCGCTTCCTCCGGATAGTTGAAGCTTCTGGTGTACTTTTCAATCTCTCTGCACTCCGGTAACGGTAGCTGTCTTGCATACGCAGCGGCAGCACCATTGGTGCCCTCGAGTGCCTCCACCAGTCTTTCAATCAGAAACTCATCTGCCGGCACCGCATCATGCGTCATGCAGACAAAAATATCCGCATTGGAATATGCTGTACCTCTGTTTCTTGTTGCACCGTGGTCAAACTCCTTAGCTGATATATGATGCACTTCAATATTCTTATATTTTTCAAGGAAGCCTGTTCCGTAAAACAAGGCATCAAAGTACTTTTCCTCCGTATTCATAATAATAATCTTATGAACCGGATATGTCTGTGTCTCAAGCGCTTCAATGAGGCGCATCACCTGCTTTTCAGGCTTATATGTTAACAATATGACATCTACCTTATGCTGCATTTAACTATGTTAACCTCTCAATTCCATAAAAGGGGCCCGTAGGAAACACGGCCCCTTTGTCGTTATTTTAAATATGCTGCTGTTTCGCTTTGTATCTTCTGACTACACTTCTTAACTGTTTCTGTCGGCTGATAATCCGTTTCGTCTGAGCCGAAGAAGAACTGATGAAGAAGGATAACATTCTCTTCGAGTGTTGTCGGAACAACACAGTTTCCCTTACTGCCGATATTGCCGGTTGCCAACTCGCCGTCAAACGGGAAGCCCGCTGTTTCACCAATAGAATACTTAGCAATACCACCTAAAAGCTCTAAAATCTCGCTAAGCTCTAACGAAGTAGCTGTCTTAGGGAATATTGCTTCTGCAATGCCATTTAATGTTGTCGGATTCAGTGTTAATGCCTTCTTAGCAAGCTTCTCCAACACGGTTCTCTGTCTTTGTGTACGTCCAAAGTCATTACCAACCTGACGGATACGACAGTATGCCGTTGCCTGTAAGCCGTTCAGCTTCTGAAGTCCCGGTTCTGTTACCGGAATATAATCAACACCTGCCTCAGCCACATAATTCGGCTCACCTGCCGCATTAAGACCGGACTGCTTTCCTACCATACTAATCTGGAAATTGTTCAGATGCACAATCTCCGATTCCTTTACCTCGATTTCAAGACCGCCTACTGCGTCAATCGCATCAACCAGTCCCTCAAAGCCAACCGTTACGAAGTCAGTAATATTCATATCAAGATTCATATTCAGCATGGCAATTGCCTGCTTCGGACCACCCTTTGCATACGCCAGGTTTGCCTTATTGTATGTGTCTGTACTGAGATTCAGATAGGTATCTCGATAGACAGAAACCAACTTAATCTCTCCTGTATCCTGGTTAATCGATGCAATCATAATCGTATCGGTTCTGGTTGCCTTATCCAACTGCTTATCTCTGGAGTCAACACCGAAAAGGGCAATGTTACGATAGCCCTTCATCGCACCGGTTTCTGCGATTTCCTGAATCTCTTCGTTAATCTCCACTTCCTGCTCATCTATGGTAACGATATTAATCTTTCTTGCCTGTGTAACCCCCCAGAAAACAACAAGCAGGATAAGAAGAGTAAAAATCTCTGCCACAAATAATAAAATCTTATTACGTTTTTTCCTCTGAAGCTGCTGCGGTGTCAGAGGTGCTCCCTTTTTACCGGCAGGACGTTTTCCTCCCTGTGGCGGTCTTCCGCTCTGTGCAGGGCGCTTTCCTCCCTGTGGTGGTCTCCCCTTCTTCACAGGCCTCTTCTTTCCATGCGGCGGCTTGCCGGAAGCCGATGCCGGTCTCTTCTTTTTATTTATATTTCTGCTATCTTCCATCTCTATACTTCTCCCTTAGTATGCATTCTTATTGATAAAGCCCTTAAAAAAGGTTAAAAACAGGATTTTCAGGTCAAAACCCACGGTCCAGTTTTCAATATAGTATAAATCGAATTCTATTCTCTTTCGAATCGAAGTATCTCCTCTGTATCCGTTTACCTGTGCCCATCCGGTAACTCCGGGACGAACCTGATGCTTAATCATATATCTTGGTATCTCTTCCCTGAACTTCTCAACAAAAAGGGGACGTTCAGGCCTTGGTCCCACAAGACTCATATCACCCTTCAAAACATTGAAAAACTGCGGCATCTCATCAATACTGGTTTTACGAAGGAACTTGCCTATCCTCGTCACACGCGGATCATTCTTTGTCGTCCAACCTTTTTTCTCTTCCTCTTCCTCCTGTACCTCCATGGTACGGAACTTGTACATCTTAAAGGGTCTGTTATGAAGTCCGACTCTTTCCTGCTTGAAAATCAAAGGTCCCTTTCCGGTAGCCTTGATTCCGATGACCGCGATCAGCATAAACGGCGAAAACAGGATAATTGCCACAATCGCACCGATTATATCCATGAACCGTTTCACCAGCATATTTGCTGTATTGGTAAGCGGAACTCTTCGAATATTTACAACAGCAAGTCCGCCTAAGTCCTCTAAGTAAGGACTGCTCGGAATGACTCTGTTATAATCGGGAATAAACTTCGTGTGAACTCCCGACTTTTCACATATATTGACAATCTCCTCCAGAAAATCGTAGTCCTCCAGAGCAAGCGTAATTCCTATCTCATCCAGCTTATTATCTTCAAGAATCATGGAAAGGTTAGCTATCTCACCGATTACCTTAATCCCCTTGTACTGCGTTCCTCGCGGAATCCTGTCATCCAAAATACCACAGACATCATAACCCCATTCCGGATTTGCCGTAAGCTTATCAATATAAGACTCTGCGGCTCTCGAATAACCAACAAGCAATATATGCTTCATATTATACCCTTTTTTACGAAAATATCGCAGGGTATATCGTACCGACTTACGCATCAGAGTCTCTGCTACAATATTAATTCCGTAGAACAGTGCAATCATACCTCTTGAGAAATGAGGTATATTTACCGCATACAGGAATACCATAATAGCAAGTAGACCGACTGTATTAGCCTTGATAATATGAAACAGTTCATATTTTTGCTTTGCCATTCTCTTGGAAGAGTACATGTCAAAGGTATTATACAAAAGCAGATATCCCGGAACAATCGGAATCAATATGGAAAAATATATCTCCCTTGCCAATATACCGGTGCCGGGTAAAACCTGAACAACAGAACCGCCAAGCCACAAAAACCAAGCAACAAAATAGGACGCAGCAACAACAACTGCATCCAGTAATACAAGCAGTCTATTAAAATATTTCTGGTTATCTCTTATCAACTATATCACCCTTATTTCTAAAGCCCTTCACGAATCAGAGCGCTTGGGCTCTGCCTCCACATCTATGAAGACTTTAAACACACGATACATTTTACAATATTTGTCTATAAAGTACAACTTTTTCTTCAAAATATCTTCATATCTGCAAATTATACAAAACGAAACAGGTTTCTCCAAAGCTTCCATTGAATTCTGACATACTGCCGGAAACGGTTTGAAGAATACGATACCTTATGAGCCCTGCCCTCTCTGCTCCGGCACAGCTTTACCCCATTCATAAGTCCGCTTACATATTCCTTTCCCATACCCTTTTTGATAAAGAAAAGTGTCTTTACCGAGAATCCTATTAACAGGAAAGGTAAATTAATTAAGATTTGTAACAGCGGCATATTCTTATATACAAGATAAATACTGTTTTTTGATGCAAGTCCGGTCTTAAACGCATTGTATCTGGAACCGGAGGTTGCACTTCCCGCATGGTATACAACTGCCTCCGGTGCAAACCGGTTGCGGTAGCCATAGAGCTGTGCCCGATATCCGATATCAATATCCTCAAGATAGGCAAAATGATTCTCATCAAAAAGGCCTATTTCCTCAAAGCATTCCCTCCGGTAAATCGCTGCACCGCCGCAGGCAGCAAAAATATCACACGCCTCCCGGTATCCGTCCGGATGCTTACCCTTTCCTCTGGCAAACGCCCAGCCCAAGGCACAGTAATAATCGCCTGCATCATCAGTTTTTTCCTTGTCATGAAGTGATATGAGCTTGGCACTGACAGAAAACAGCTTCTTATCCTGCCCTATTGCTTTCTCCAGCTCATGCACAAAGCCAAGCGCAACCCGTGTGTCATTATTTAATAAAATAACATATGGTGTTTTACTTGCAAGAATCCCCTGGTTGACAGCTTTACAAAAGCCCGTATTCACAGGATTCTCAATAATCTGCACCTGCGGAAACCGTTCCTTTACCAGCTCCAAGCTACCGTCTGCGGAAGCATTATCCACCATAATCACTTCAACATCTGCAGTTGTGCCCGCAAATAAGCTTTCCAGACATGCCTCGATATATTTCATTCCGTTATAATTCGGTATTACTACGGTTGACTTTGCCATGTGTAAAATACCTCCTATATGCTAATTGCCGGATAACCCGCAGCCTAAGCCTGTTACTGCTCATTCTGCCATGCAACGCACAGTACTCTATATCTTACGCAGATTCTCCGGATCTAATAATAATCTGCCACCCTCCACAAGAAGACTCTTACTCAGTCTGCGATTCAGCTTATCAAGCTGCTCTGTATCCAGCTCCTGCATCCACTGCGGCAGTTCCTTTACCCCTGTGTTTTCCACAGGCTTGTCCTCAACATAGAAGGTATTCACATACGGATGTCCTGTTACCTTCTCATACAGAGGCCGGTATTTTTTATTCACTGCCAGATTTCTGATATCAAGATACGTAACATTCTGATATAAGTCCATGCGATTCATATATCCTGCATAGATAAGCGGTTGTCCCTTGTAAAGCCCGCTTCTGACCTTACCCTTTGAAACCACAAAACCACCTACTGCCGCAAGGTCATCTCTATGCTGTAACACACAATTACGATAGGCGATGCGGTAAAAGCCTAAATGCTTATTGTGTCTGATATCTGCCTTCCAGCCCATACGTCTTGTAAAATCGGCCAGCGCCTTTCTTCCAGCCTCATAAGCGTACATCTTACTTAACGGATTATCTGCCGTAGAGGCCTCATGACAGCGCCAATGATAAAGTACCCGGGGAACATGAAGAATCTGCGTTTCTATCCTTACTCCGTGTCCTTCCTTCTCCTTAAGCATAAGACTGCTTACAATTCGAAGCACCAAATCATAATCCTGTGCACCGTCATACTGCTTCCGAATCTGTAACTGCTTCAGGATATCCGTCCTCACCATCATAAAATGACAGATGTAATTATTTGTCATAATCAAATCAGGATTAAAGTCAGTCTTGAAGTGCGGATCAAAGAACTGCTTCCCTTCCGAATCGCATTTATCCTCATCAGAATAAATCATAACAGGTGATATGTTATTCTTCTCACTGTCTGAAATTGCCTTAGCCATACAGTAGAGTGCATCCGGTGTCAGCGTATCATCATGATCAAGCAGGCCACAGTACTCACCCGCTACCTGAGCGATTGCCGCATTGGTATTATCAGCTATGCCCTCATTTTCCGCAAGGCGGACATATCGGATTCTCTCATCCTGATATTCTGCCAAGGTCTGAGCTACTACCTCTGTCTCGCTTCCGTCTGCTATCACAAGCTCCCAGTTCTCATATGACTGCGCAAGGCAGCTCTCAATCAGTGCTCTCATATATTCCGGCTTCGTTTCAAATGCAGGAACTGCAAGAGAAAGCTTTCTTTGATCTACACTGTCATCCTCACGCTGTGCCGCAAGCTCTGCCACAGTCGGCGCCGTATAGCTGTAATCTGCATAATATCTGGCCGTTACTCTCTCCCATGCGGCGCAAAATGCTTCCTTATATCCATTTTTTCTGCCATAATTTATTGTCTTTCTGACATTCTGTACTATCGACACTATTTCTATCCTCTTTTACTTCTTCTCCAAAAAAATCTTTCGGGTAACAAAGTTATAAACCATAACAATTGCCGTTGCAACTACCTTGGCTGCCGTATAGGCAAGACTGTAGCCTAACAGCTGCTGCAGCCAGAGTACATTGTTATAAACCGGCACGGTGCACACCCAGATAATCAGCTGATTCAAGCCCAGACCAATTACGCTTAAAATAATAAATATAATAAATTCAGCCTTACGATTCATATCTTCTTTGCGTTCAAATACAAACTTAAAGCTAAGAATATAGTTCACAATAACAGAAACTGTGAATCCTAAAGCTGAGCCAATCTGCGAGCCGGTGCTGAAGCCATCCGCTTGGAATACCCCCAACGCCAGAATAATATTCAGTGTAATCAGACCTATAATATAATCTATAAAAAAGCAGAGAAATCCTACTGCTCCAAATTTTATAATCTGTTCCATTAACTTTTTCATTACGGTAATCCTTCCATTGTCCCCCCCCCGGGACAGGCATAAAGCCTCGCAATTCCCGCAGGTTTATAGGCAGAAATTGTCCGGCAGGGCAAAAAGACTTCTCAATCTCCATGCCAACCGGACAGTTTCTCACTCTTTTTCTTAATTAATCTAAGTTAGCCTTAACAGCTTCTGTCAGAGCCTCAACCTTAGCCTCAGCATCTGCAAGACTTGTTCCCTTCACACCCATATAGAACTTAATCTTAGGTTCTGTTCCGGAAGGTCTTGCACAACACCAGGAATCATTAGTCAGGTCAAAGTATAATACATTAGACTTTGGTAAACCTGTTTCATATTCCTTGCCTGTCTCAAGCTCTACAATTTTATTATTCTCATAATCGCGAACTCTTACTACATCTAAATCGCCAAAATTCTTAGGCGGATTGTTTCTTAGCTTATCCATAATTGCGGCAATCTGCTTAGAGCCGTCGATTCCCTTTAAGGTAATTGCGTACTGTGTTTCCTTATAATATCCGTACTTCTCATATACTTCAAGCATCATATCAT
>CAYLWP010000060.1:0-13549 GCA_964387365.1 uncultured Roseburia sp.
TGCATCATCTACCATATTTCTACGACATCTTGCCTCACATGGATGCTCGCAGATAAAGCCACAGGTAGTCGGGAACGGATTATCCTTTCTGATCAGACGGATAGCATCCTGATATCTTCCCTCGCGTACCAGTGCAATATAGCCCGGAATATCTACACCTGCTGGACAAAGCGATACACACGGAACCGGCTGCTGGTAATGGCAATGACATCTTCCATGTTCAATATGAGATACATATTCTTCACGAAAACCAACCAGTCCCTTGTAAACCATATTGGCAGCCTCATAGCCAATCGCACAATCAGCTGTCTCCATAATGCTGATTGCTGTTTCCTTCATCTCATCTAACGTTTCCAATGTTGCCTTTCCATGCAATACATCGGAAATCATAAGCTTCAACTGTCTCAATCCGACACGGCACGGCACACACTTACCACAGGTCTGTGCATGACACAATTCCAAAAATGCCTTCGACATATCAATCGGGCATAAGCCTGACGGACTTGCTTCAATTCTTCTCTCTAAATCCCTATAAAGCTGCTCTACTACAACCTGCGCTTTATTTGGTACAGGAATTTCAAGTCTACTCATTGGTAACCTCCTAAATCACTTATCACTCTGCTACATGCTTCTCTTTCCGAGGTTCATGTAACCGCTTACATCAAACAATACCATGCTTTTCCATAAAATTCAACAATCGTTAATAATTAAACATAATATGCCCCTTTATACCGCAGCAAAGGTATCAGTTCCGTACTTTCACAGTTACATCGAATGTCCTTTTTATGTTATGCATATTTTTTCACTTTGTAAGCATTTACACCTCCGGCTTGCACTTTTTTGTAGAAACTACACATAATTTTGATTTTTAGGGCTTAATCCTTGCATAACAGGTACTTTGGTGCTATATTTAACATGTTATGTTAATTTTTTTGTAATTTCTCAGGGCTTTTGCTCTTTGGAGTTACGGTTATTTTTTATTGAAGAGAGTATAAGTAATATGAGTTATTGTTGTGACGGATTCTTGTCTTTTTTGGAATCCATTCCTGAAAGTATTGACTCTGAAAAGGAGCTGATTACTTTCATTACCCGGGAAATTTCCGGCTTAGCTGACAAGCTGGGATTCGGCAGGCTTGAAATGAAGCTTCACGCTTACCCGACTCCCTTTGAGACCGGAAGTAATTCTCTTTGTATCGTACTGTATCAGCATGATTCCGAGTGTGGAACTTCATCTGTCAATGATACCTATCATGACAGAGAGGAAGCGGTTATATCATTTTCCGCTTATCCGCGTAAAACATGTGAATGGTCTGCGGAAGAATTGAGTATGGTACATCTTCTTACCTATCAGTTGTTTCTTCTTTGCAGCAGGACACGCCTTCTTAATCGTATCGAAAAGGCTTCTGTTACTGACCCGCTTACAGGTGTATTAAATACCATGGGATTTATGAAACACGGAACGCTTCTTTACGAAAAGAAGAGACTTGCAGATTATACCGGTCTGTTCCTTAACATTAAGAGCTTTCGCTATATCAATCAGCGTTTTGGCTTCAAATGCGGAGATGATGCGATGCGTAAATATGCAAACCGTATTCGGGAGCAGCTTCAGCCGGAAGAATATCTTGCCCGACTTGGCTGTGATAATTATGCATTGCTTATTCATAATGACCATCTGGATTCTATAGTGGAGTTCCTTCAGACTGTACGCGTTCATGTACAGCTTGAGGATTTTATTAATACCTTCGACCTCACCTCCAGAATCGGTATTTATGCAATCCGGCCTGAGGATACAATGAATGAAGTTATTAACAGAATGACTGTTGCCTGCTTACTTGCAAAGTCATCTCCCCTGCACAAGGTTGTTTATTTCCGTGACGCCATGTTGGAGCGCTTTCTGCATGACAAAGAAATCACGGAGTCCTTTTCTTCCGCCATCGGGAGCAATGAGTTCGTTGTATATTATCAGCCAAAGGTTTCTCTCGACAGTCAGGAATTATGCGGTTGTGAAGCACTGGCACGTTGGAGCCGCAATGGCGAGATTATATATCCTTCTGACTTTGCTTCCATTTTAGAGCAGGAAGGAAGTATTTGTGTTCTTGATTTTTATATCCTGGAGAATGTCTGTCAGTCCATCCGTAACTGGTTAGACCAAGGAATTGAGCCGGTCAGAATCTCTACGAACTTCTCTAAGATTCACTTGCACAATAAGAATCTTGGCAAGGACATTCTTAGAATACTGGAGCGCTATAACGTTGACCCCAAATACATCGAGATAGAATTGACTGAGACCTCCGGCTATGATGATTTTGAGGCTTTATCAGAATTTATCAACACCTTGAAGGCTCACGGTATTCATACCTCCATTGATGATTTCGGTACAGGTTATTCTTCCTTAAACCTGCTTACCAACCTTAATATTGACCATATTAAGCTGGATAAATCCTTCATTCAAAGCGAACACAGAAGCAAATCAGATGAAATTGTTATTAAAACCATTATTAATATGGCTGAAGATTTGAATATGCAGGTGGTATGTGAAGGAGTTGAAACGGAAGAACAGGCCAATTTCCTAAAAACACTTCGCTGTCCGATTGTACAGGGCTTCTTCTTTGACGAACCACTGTCACATAATGAATTTGAAAACCGACTAAAGAACGGACGTATTTATAAAAAGTTTACAAAATAAAAACGTTTTAAATTTAAAAAGGCTATAAAGATTTTGGTTCATAGGATTACCTATGAACCAAAAATGCTTTATAGCCTTTTACTGCTTCGTATATATCTGCCTTACTGCTGACTTCATACGGCGCATGCATGTTCAATACTGCCACACCACTGTCAATAACATTCATTCCGTAATTTGCCATAATATATGCAATGGTTCCGCCACCACCGGCATCCACCTTACCAAGCTCAGCAAACTGATATACTACCTTTGCCTCATCCATGATATTTCTAAGCTCAGCAATGTACTCTGCACTCGCATCGTTAGAACCACTCTTTCCTCTGCTTCCGGTATACTTATTAAAGGTTACACCGTTAGCAAGGAATGCCGCATTCTTCTTTTCAAAGGTGCTTGCATACAGCGGATCGAAGCCTGCACTAACGTCAGAGGAAAGCATTTTAGAGTTCATCAACGCTCTGCGCAGAAGAAGCTGGGAATCTCCCTCCGTCAACGCAAGAAGCTCCGCTACCATATTTTCAAAGAAATGAGAATGCATGCCTGTTGCACCAACACTTCCTATTTCTTCCTTATCTACAAGCAGACAGCATGCGGTACGCTGCAGATTCTCCACTTCTAACATCGCAAGAAGAGAGGTAAATGCACAGATTCTGTCATCCTGACCATACGCAAGAACCATGCTTCTGTCAAAGCCGCAATCTCTTGCCTTACCAGCCGGTACAATTTCCAGCTCTGCTGAAAGGAAGTCTTCCTCATCGATACCATACATAGTATCCAGAAGCTTTAACACATTTGCCTTTACTGCATGTTTTTCTTCCTGCTCCAGTTCCTCAGACTTTTCAATCGGACAGTTTCCAATCAGCAAATCAAGGTTCTCTCCGGTTACAACCTCTGTTGCCTTTTTTCCCATCTGTTCACCGGCAAGATGTATCAGTAAATCTGTAATAACAAATACAGGGTCCTCTTCCTTTTCACCTATACTTACATTCACTACCGTTCCATCCTTTTTTACTACCGTACCATGAAGTGAAAGCGGAACTGCTGTCCATTGATACTTCTTAATGCCGCCGTAGTAATGTGTATCAAGATAAGCAAAACCTTCCTTCTCATATAAAGGATTCTGCTTTACATCAATTCTCGGCGAATCAATATGTGCTCCAAGGATGTTCATGCCGTTTGAAATCAGCTCCTTACCAATCTGAAATAACGCTACACACTTCTTCATCTGTACCGCATAGAGCTTATCTCCCGGTTGTGGCTTCTTTCCGTCCTTAATCAGCTGCTGTACATCCTGATAGCCATGTTCCTTCGCCATTTTGACTGCAAGCTCGGCACATTCACGCTCTGTCTTCCCATCATCAAGACATTTTTTATACCACTCGCAGATTCTGTCTATTTCCTTTTTATCGTCATCCTGATATGATAACCAAAGATTTTCTCTTTTCATAACCTTAAACCTAACCTTTCCGTTATTCTGTGTCATTCCCTACCTATCACAATACCACAAAATTGTTTCACAATACAAGTGTTTCATATATTCTTATTTCTCGAATTTACTATACATAGTAAAAACATAGTAATTTCTTTTTTTGTTCTGAACAATTACTTTTATTATACAAGAACACATTTTTTAGCAACATAAAACGATATTATTCTTGCTTTATCTGATAATATCGCATATACTGTTACTGTATACAATATATGGCTTTAATTTAGGAGGACATATGCTAAGTAATTTTGAGCAATTATCGGTTGCCCAGATATATGCAATCATCGATTTACTTCATCCGTGTATGGACGATTATCTGTACATATACGATTTCATAAATGATTTCTACTATATTTCTCCGGAAGCAGTCGACCGTTTCGCATTACCTGATTACCAATTTCATGATGTTATTACTACTCATAAAAAGTTTGTATATCCTGTTGATCTTTATGACTTGCAGGAGGACATCAAACAAGTAATAAGCGGACAAAAAGATTTTCATAATATGCAGTATCGCTGGCTTTCTGTAACGGGAGAACCAATATGGATTAATTGCCGCGGTTATTCGATTAAAGAGAACGGTAAACCAAGCTATCTGGTCGGCTGTATCAATGAAATCGGTACAAAGCAGAAGGCTGATAATGTCAGCGGTCTGCTGGGAATCAGCGGTTTACAGTCATTTGCCGAGGAAAATGCATCGAGATATTCTGACGGCTATCTCTTACGCCTTGGTTTAGACGATTTCAAGGAGGTAAACGAGAAGCTTGGAAGTGATTATGGCGATATGATTCTTCGTCGTACTTCTGAATGCATCTCGTCCTGCATCAAACCGTCACAAAAACTGTTTCGTGCTGATGCCGATGAATTCATCTTAGTAGATACACAGTCTACCAATATACGGGATGCCGTGGAGCAATATAAGGCAATCCGCCAGACTATTGACGAATTTGTAGAAGGCAATCGTTATGAGGCTGTTTACACCGTCTCCTGTGGTATTCTTCCTTCTGCAGACTTGAAAAAGCATAGCTTTTCAGATATTATGAAGCTGTCCGAATTTGCCCTGCATGAAGCAAAAAGAAACGGAAAAAACCGTTCCTATATTTTCAAGCAGGAAGATTATGATAAGTTTATACGTCGTAAAAAAGTGACACAGTTATTAAGACAATCTGTAAATCATGACTTTGCAGGCTTTGAAGCATATTTCCAGCCTCTTTTTGATGCAAATACCAACGAGCTCTACGGGGCAGAGTCCCTGATGCGTTTCCATACAGAAGAATTCGGTATGATTTCGCCGATGGAATTTATCCCGCTACTCGAGGAAACAGGCTTGATTATGCCTGCCGGAAAATGGATGCTGAATACCTCTTTGCAACGCTGCCGTGAGATACAGGCTGTGCGTCCCAACTTCAGAATCAGCATTAATATATCCTATATTCAGGTAATGAAGAGTAATATTATTAACGAAATTATCTCTGCGGTTACCGCACATGATATTTCGCCCAATAATGTTATTATCGAATTAACGGAAAGCGGATTGTTAGAATCTGACACTCGTGTCACTAAGTTGGTTTCTAACCTGAAGAAAAATGGTATTCATCTGGCTCTTGATGACTTTGGTACCGGTTATTCCAACTTCCATTATCTGAACGAATTAAAGCCGGATATCATTAAAATCGACCGTTCCTTCACCTTAAAGGCTCTGGAAAATGACTACGAATACCAGCTGCTTTCTCTTATGAGCAATATGGTACACAGCCTGAATCTCAAGATGTGTATCGAAGGTATCGAAACAACGGATGATTTAGATAAAATGAACCGGCTTTCTCCTGATTATTGTCAGGGCTACTATTTTGGCAAGCCTTGTCCGTATGAAGATTTTGTAACACTTTATCTTAACAACGAAAACTAATTTATTAAAAAAGTACCGGACCAGCCGGTACTTTTTTTATTAGGATATATTATACATACTTTTCAAGTGTTGCCATGATAGCGCCTTTTCCTGCAAGCATTTCTACGAAATACTGCTCTACTAATTCGCCAAGACCAACTTCATAAAGATTTACAGCGAAGATCTTCTCGTTAGAAAGAATCGGTGCTACGCTCTCATGAACGTCTGTATCACCTAACTTCAATCCTGCTACATACGGACATACTGTCTCAAGCATCGGATCTGCACTTAATTCGAACTTCTCGCCCTGATCGTTGATTCCCATAAGGTATCTTAACCAGCCTGCGAATACTAAAGGAATTCTCTTAAGGTTCTTAACGTCTAAGCTGTCTGACTTCCCGTAAGCCTTAATTGTCTCACCGAAACGGATTCCAAGCTTCTGAGAAGTATCAGTAGCAATTCTCTGTGGTGAGTCAGGCATAAACGGATTAGGAATTCTAACGTTTACAACTTCGTCGATAAACTTCTTAGGATCAATTACGCCCGGATTTACTACTACAGGTAATCCCTCTTCGTAACCGATAATTTCAACTAACTTCTTTAATGTCGGATTGCTCATTTCCTTAGAAATCAGCTCATAGCCAAGAAGACATCCGAATACGGCAAGTGCTGTATGAAGAGGATTCAGACAGGTACAAACCTTCATCTTCTCTACCTTATCAACAGTTTCCTTTTCTGCGTAAATAATTCCGCCTTCTTCTAAAGCTACCTTTCCGTTAGGGAATGCATCTTCAATAACAAGATACTGACACTCTTCTGCATTTACGAAAGGCGCAACATAAGTATTCTTGCTTGTGATTACAGGCTCAAGTCCTTCGATGCCATCCTTCTGTAAGATTGCTTCTACAGAAGCATCCGGTCTTGGTGTAATCTTATCAATCATAGACCATGGGAAGGATACCTTGCTCTTATCCTCTACGTATGCTAAGAATTCCTTCTCAACAAGTCCCTTTTCAGCCCACTGAGCTGCGAAAGCATGTACTGCTGCGTAAAGCTTGTCGCCGTTATGAGAACAGTTGTCCATACTTACCATAGCGATTGGAAGCTGTCCTGCCTTGAAACGCTCATATAATAAAGCAACTACCTTACCAATATAGCTTACAGGCTTTGCAGTTCCCTGCTCCATATCCTGCTGTACTGCCGGAAGCTGTACACCCTTACCATCAACAAGGCTGTAGCCCTTCTCTGTGATAGTAAAGCTTACCATCTTAAGGCTTGGATTTCTGAAAATCTCTTTCAGTCTTCCCATATCAGCTGCATTATCGCTGTCTACGGTAAGAGCCTCTAAGATACTTCCTACTACTGTCTTCTCCACATTACCGTCAGCCTTGAGTGTTACAAGGATTCCAAGGTTATCATGTGGCTTATACATCTTTTCGATAATTTCATAGTCAAAACCTTCTGCTGCGATTAAACCGGTCTTCAACTTACCTGCATTTAAAAGATTCTGTACTACATTTGCCTGAAATGCACGGAAAATATTACCTGCACCAAAGTGAATCCATTCCGGATTCTCCTTTGTTGCCTTTGTTACTGCTTCTACATCAAAGGTAGGAAGAGCGTAGCCTGCTGCTTCCCAAGCCGCTTTATTCTCTACAATACCTGCATTTGTAAGTTTCACTTTTTATTCCTCCTATATTCTACGGAGAATGACGTTCCACGTCATTCTCTCTTTACGAAACTTTAGTAGTTCTTGCAGGCGTCTTATGCCTGCTTAGAACTACTCTTCGTAATTGCTTCCCAAAGACCATTCAAATAAGTTGCACCTAAAGCTCTGTCATAGAGACCATATCCCGGCATAGCTACCTCGCCCCAAATCATTCTTCCGTGGTCAGGTCTGATTGGTCCATCAAATCCGATGTCATATAATGCCTTCATGATTTCATACATATCGAAGTTTCCATCGCTTGAAAGATGTGCTGCTTCCTCGAAATCTGTAGGTGTGTTGAACTTTAAGTTTCTAACATGTGCAAAGTGAATTCTTCCCTTTAAAGAACGAATCATATCAGGAAGATTATTCTCAAGGTTTGTACCGTAAGAACCTGAACAGAAGGTTACACCGTTATGTGGGTTATCTACCATCTTCATCATACGAAGGATGTTTTCCTTATTGATGATGATTCTTGGAAGTCCGAATACGCTCCATGCAGGATCGTCCGGATGAATAGCCATGTTGATATCATACTTATCACAGGTTGGCATAATTCTCTCAAGGAAATACTTAAGATTCTCGAAAAGCTTCTCATCATCTACATCCTTGTAAAGCTCGAATAACTCTTTTACTCTTGCCATACGCTCAGGCTCCCAGCCCGGCATAACAGTACCGTTCATATCACCGGAGATAGACTCGAACATCTTCTCAGGAACTAATGCGTCTACTGCTTCCTGTGTGTAAGCAAGTACGGTAGAACCGTCTGCTCTCTTTCTTGCAAGCTCAGTTCTTGTCCAGTCGAATACAGGCATGAAGTTATAGCATACCATATGGATGCCTTCCTGACCAAGTCTTTCAAGAGTAGTGATATAATTCTCGATATACTGCTCTCTGTCAGGAGAACCAATCTTAATAGCGTCATGGATGTTAACGCTCTCGATACCTGCGATTGTTAATCCTGCTGCTTCTACTTCCTTCTTCATGGCTCTGATATCCTCTACAGACCATGCCTCTCCCGGAACGGAGTCATATAATGTAGTGATTACGGACTTAACACCTGGAATCTGTCTGATCTGTTCAAGTGTTACCGTATCATGCTTGCTACCATACCATCTTAATGTCATCTGCATATTGAAAATCCTCCTTGTATAACATGCATTGTTTTTTGGTACTCTCATATTAACGAATCCAATATTTGAAAACCATTGAATAAATTGTTGTATACCTTGCAAAAATTGCTATTAGCATTTATTATGAATATATGACAACATTTTTTGATATTACATACCGTATATTGTATATTATGCGTAAACAGTATGAACAATTATATTGTTTCTATGAAAAGGAGTTACTATGCAGAGAAAAGAATTGCAGACCGCATTCAGTACCAGACAGTACATGTATTCCAAGGATTTTGAGGTATATTACTATAATGACCAGCCGCTCAAGGCGGTATCCGCACATACACACACTTATTATGAATTTTATTTCTTTTTGGAAGGAAATGTAGATATCTATGTTGAAGGAGCACCTTATCATATCAAGGCGGGGGATTTCCTGCTGATTCCGCCCGGCGTGGAGCACTATCCTGTTTTTCTTGATAAAACAACTCCTTACCGCCGTTTTATCCTCTGGATTAGTACGGATTACTGCAACCGCCTCATTCAGGCTTCCCTGGATTACGGCTTTTTGATGCAGTATGTTTCAACAACACATCAGTATCTTTTTTCCAATGATGTGATTGCCTTTAACCAGCTGCAATCGCAGATTTTTTCCCTGATTGATGAGGTAAAGGGCTCACGCTTTGGCAAGGATGCGCAGGTATCCTTACAGGTTAACACCTTGATTCTGCACTTAAACAGAATGATTTACGAACGAAACCATACCGCAGGAGTTTCCCGCCCAAAGGAGCTTCACACAGCGATCTGTGACTTCATTTCAAGTCATCTGAATGAAGACCTGTCACTGGATCGTCTGGAAAAAGAATTTTTTGTAACCAAATATCATATATCCCATACCTTCAGGGACAATATCGGACTGTCCCTGCATCAATATATTACGAAAAAAAGATTGCAGGCCTGTAAGGATGCAATCTTAGGCGGTGCTTCTATCAGTACTACCTATGAAACGTATGGTTTTCAGGATTATTCCGCATTTTTCCGTGCCTTTAAAAAGGAATACGGAATGTCCCCGAAGGAATACCGGGACATCACAATCCTGACTTGATTGCTCCGGAAGCCTTGTAGGTTGTATTGGCATCGATTCGATTACGAATCTGTTCCATACGCCTGTCAAGCTGGCTGATTAAGTCTGCGCAGTACTTGAGCTCCTCGGAAATGCTTTCTGCATTCTGTATGTCCTTCTTGTACTTCATCTTATGCTCAAGACTTGCCCAGAAGTCCATTGCTATGGTACGAAACTGTACCTCTACACGCATATGCTTCTTATCACCTGTGAGGAAAATCGGGATATCAAGAATCAGATGCAGACTGCGGTAACCGTTAGGCTTAGGATTCTTAATATAATCCTTTTGCTCTACCAGAATAACATCGTCCTGTTTTAGCAGGCATTCTACCAGCATATAGATATCTTCCGGAAAAGAACAGATAACACGGATTCCTGCGATGTCATTCAGATTCTTTTCCATATTCTCAACCGTACAGTCAAGCCCGTTTCTGACTAATTTTTCCATGATGCTTTCCGGTGACTTGATTCTGCATTTGATTGATTCAAAGGGATTCCTGCTATGTACCAGTGCAAGCTCCTTATTCAATACCTCGAGCTTGGTCTTAACCTCAAGCATAGCACAATCATATTGCATCATAAGTGTACGGAACTCTTCCGTCCGTTCTCCAAGCTCCATTATTACGTCATATTTTTCCTTAGCGTCCATATTATAATCTTGCCTTTCCGCGATACAGCAAAACCGTACCCATGATTTCCGGCTTCGTAACGATGACGAAGCTTCCTGTCTGTCTGTCTCCATTATATTCTGTCCGCAATCCCTCTGTCAATGTCATTGGTGTTACTTTCGGTTCACAAAAAAATATACGTTACTGCTGTTTTTTAGAAGGTAACTGTACGATAATAATTGCTGCAAAGGTAAGCGCACAGCCGGAAAGCTCTCTTGGCGAAAGCTTCTGTTCAAGAATTACCCAGCCTGCAAGCAGGGATACCACGGATTCCAGACTCAGAATCAGCGAAGCCACTGTCGGATTCATCCCCTTCTGACCAATGATCTGCAGGGTATAGCCCACACCACTTGACATCACGCCCTCATACAGAATCGGAAACCATGCCGCAAAAATCTCTGACACCTTCGGCTCCTCAAAGAAAAACATTCCGATTGCAGATAATACCGCACCGATAACATTTCTTACCGCATTAAACGTAAACGGCTCGACATACTCCATGCCAACACTCTGCGCTACAAAGGCAACACCCCAGATGGTTGCCGTTAAAAATAATAATAATAATGATTGTCTAAGTACAAAATGATTCATCATAACACGCTTCTCAAGAATTGTCTTGCCTCGGCAGTCTTCGGATTAGAAAAGATTTCTTCCGGTGTGCCTTCCTCCAGAATCTTTCCGTTTGCCATAAATACCACCTTATCCTCAACCTCACGCGTAACCCCCATCTCATGGGTTACGCAAATCATGGTCATTCCCTGATTTGCAAGGTCCTTCATAACATTCAGAACCTCTCCTACAAGCTCTGGGCGAGCGCTGAGGTCGGTTCATCAAACAGCATAATCTTTGGTTCCATTGCCAGTGCCCTTGCAATGGCTACACGCTGCTGCTGTCCTCCCGACAATCTGGCAGGGTACTCATTCATCTTATCAGCAAGTCCTACCTTGGCAATCAGCTCTCTTGCAATATCTTCCGCTTTGCTCTTTTCCATTTTTTTCACATTGATCGGTGCAAGCGTAACGTTTTCCAAAACCGTTTTATGCGGAAACAGATTAAAGCGTTGGAATACCATTCCCATTTCCAGCAATAACTGCTTCTTTTTCTTGGTATCCATTTTATCAACCGTTTTGTCATTCTCCCGGTGATAAAAAAGCTCATCTTCAATATATATATATCTTTCCGCTTGTAATCTTCTCCAGACGGTTCAGCGAACGCAGGAAGGTAGATTTACCGGCACCGGACGGTCCGATAATAACGACCACCTCCCCCGGCTCCACCGTAAGATTAATATCCTTTAATACCTCCAGCTCACCAAAGGATTTCGCCAGATGCTCTGTTCTAATCATTGACATATTCCATTCCTCCTACTCATATCTTGAGAATCTTGCTTCCAGCTTACGGAATATGAATTCAAAGAAAGCTGTCATAATCAGATAAATCACCATTGCCGGAATATAGACAAGCGCTGTACCGCTGGAGGATGAAATCGCTCTGGTAACCTTCGTTAAGTCTGAAAGTGCTATGATAGATACCAGAGAGGCATCCTTTAAAACCATGATAAATTCATTTGCAATCGATGGTATCAGTCTTCTGATTGACTGTGGGAAAATGACAAGGCTCATTGTCTGGGCATTACTAAGACCCAACGCCTTAGAGGCCTCAAACTGTCCTCTGTCAATGGACTGGATTGCCGCACGGATAAACTCCGAACAATACGCTGCTGTATTTAATGCAAACGCGATAAATGCTGCAAGAAACCGGCTGTTGATGGTAAGTGCCATATTAATCTGCGGTAATCCGAAGTAGATAAAGTACAACTGCATCAGCAGAGGGGTTCCGCGGAAAAAGAATATGTATGCACTGCAAAATCCACTGACGATTTTATTTTTTGACATTTTTCCCAATGCAAGAAAAATACTGAGAACAAGTCCCATGGACACTGCACAGATTGTCAGTAATATTGTAGTCTTTGCACCGTTTAAAAGCTGTGGCAGCCAGCCGATAATCTGTTGTAACATAAATCCAATCCCTTCGTTTGTTTATTCTTTCGCAGAACGATACACTAGTCTCTAAGTCCTGCTGTTAAATCTGTTCCGAAATGCTTTTCAGCGATAGAACCGAGAGTTCCGTCTGCATATAAAGCATCCAGCGCCTCTTCAATCTTGGCTGTCAATGCATCATTACCCTTCTTTAAGCAGATACCGATAGGCTCTAATTCCGGATTATCCCAAACTGTCTTATAGTTTGCTGCATCATCACCAAGGTAATATGCTGCTACAACGCTGTCTGTCAATACGGAGTCTGTACGTCCTGCCTTCAAATCATCAAAGCAGTTGATAACCTTATCATACTGGAATAACTCAACGCCAAGCTCAGCGCCATGTGCCTTCATATAATCATCAGAGGTTGTTTCTGCCTGAACTGCGGTAGAATAACCGTTTAACGCTTCCAGAGAATCAATCTCGGATTCATTCGGAACAATCAAAGCTGTATGGTTAGATACATACGGTGTTGTCAGGTTGAAGTTTTCCTTTCTTTCCTCCGTGATGCTGACACTGGAAATAATACAGTCATACTTCTCCGTATCAACACCGGCAAATATGCCGTCCCATGCGGTATCTACAAGCTCAAGCTCGAGTCCCAGATACTCTGCAATTGCTTTTGAAACATCAACGTCAAATCCAATCGGAGTAGCGCCGTCTGTATCGAAATATTCCATTGGAGGATATCCGATTTCCATTCCGACCATAAGAACTCCTTCCTTCAAGGTTGCTGCCCCTGCAGCATCAGCAGCATCTGCAGTGGTCTCTGCCTCTGCAGCCGGTGTACTTTCCTCTGCCGGAGCTGTTGCTTCCACACTCTCCGT
>CAYLWP010000061.1:0-13304 GCA_964387365.1 uncultured Roseburia sp.
GATTAAGAAAACCCAATAAAATCAAGGGTTTTTGGCATTTAACAAATGCCTATTTTCTTCTTTTAGTTGGGAGAAGGCGTTTACTCACACCCAACCATTCTTGTTTTTTCTTCTTTTAGTTAGGGCAGGGCATTAACTCGCACCCTAATCACTCTCGCAACTTCCTCCTTTTAGTCGGGCATTACCCACCTTCGTACCTCTATCTTCTCCCCAACTTCGACAGTAATCGCTCCGCAATCCTGCGTTGTCAGAATCCTTGCGCCTTGCTGCGAAAGGCGCTCCAGCGTTTCTTCATGCGGATGCCCGTAGCTGTTGTCCTTTTCACAGGAAATGATTGCAAGCTGTGGGCGGATCTGCTCTAACAGTTCTTCCGTATTGGAATTTCGTGAACCATGATGCGCCACCTTATACAAATGGCACTCCCAGTCCTCGGGTAATGCCTCTGCTGCCAGCTGTTCGCCGTCAGCCTCCACATCTCCTGTAAAAAGCGCATGAAAAGCGCCATACTCCAATTTTAAAACCAGGGAATATGCATTCTTGGAATCCGTTTCATACTCTGCTGCCGGATGCAGAACTTCTATCCTTAGCGCACCATCGTCAAGCCGGTCACCGGTCTGAGCGTGTACCAGTGCAACACCCTGAGACTTACATATTTCTGCCAGTTCCTCATAGCATTCGTCCCGTATTGCTGCCTTTGCAATCACAACCTTTTCAACCCGTATTCCGTTTTCTGCCTGCAACAAATCCAGCACACCAGAAGTATGATCCTTATCCAGATGCGTTAAAAATACTGCATCAAGAACCGCTGTTCCTGTCTGCTTCAAAAACGGTGTCAGTGTATATTCGCACAGCTTGTCCTCCGAGGTGCTTCCGCCATCAATCAGATAATGGTGCCCTGTCGGGGTTTCCAGCCAGATACCGTCTCCCTGCCCGACGTCAAGCATCGTAACATGAAGTCCGTCATACGTTTTTTGCGTTAATATCGCCACAGCGACCAGAATCCACAGCATCTGAACCGGGAAGGGCAGACATAGCCTTCCTTTCATCGCATACTTGCAATACTTATGTATCAGAAACAACAGCAGCACAACCATATAAAACAGTACTACTCTCCAAGTATCCGGTTCTCCGACAATCCAACTTGCCCCCGGCAATGCCATAGAGCACTCGCAAAGAATCTCAAAGCCTTCCAGCAGAATATGGCATCCCGTTGCTGCAAGCTGCGAAATCCCAAGCCCCAATGCTCCGATACTGCCAAACAGGATACACCCCAGTCCCAATCCCATAACCAGGTTCATCGCCGGAATAACCAGCAGATTAAGCAAAAACGAATAGATTGGAAATTCATAATACACGGAAAGCATAATCGGAAAATGAATCAGAAAGATACTCCCGCTTCCAAGCAGCGATTCCTTTATTTTATTTATCCATACATTTCTAATCCTGACACTCCTCTTTTGTGTCTTTTTATTTACTGTCATTTGTTTCGTATCTGTTTTCAATACTTCCAGTATGCAGCCAATCCCGATAATAGCGCCAAAGGATAACAAAAATCCGGCGTGATACGTATACAGGGGCTGTTCCAGCAAAATCCCGACTGCTGCCATCGCAAGTGCAGTCAGCATATCATAAGTTCTATGCAGTACCTCCGCCCCCATTTTCAAGCCAAACATAAAAATAGCACGAAAAGCAGAACTACTCATCCCAACCATGTCACCATACATAACCATTACAATAACCGCAATTCCTGCCGATATTGCAACAGGAATCCGTAGTTTCCTTAACAGCTTGTACAATCCCATGCCAATCAGCGAAATATGAAGTCCCGATATCGCCAGCACATGCGAGATACCGCTTCTCTGGTACAACTGCTTGCTTTCCTTATCAAGCTCTGTCTTATTGCCAAGCACCATTGCCTTCATAATCGAAGCATCCGTTTCCGACATGGTTTTGTCGAACATCCGCTCCATACGCCTCCTCAGTCTGTATAAACCTTCATAATATCCGGAATAGGTCTCACTCTCAGACAAAATCGTTACATTCTTCATAGAAAATCCTACGTTTTGAATACGATAATACATCTCCTGATCAAAGCCGCCGGGATTTCTCGGTTTGCTAAAAGAAGCCGCTTCACCGCTTACAAGCACACAGCTTCCAAGCTTAGGCTCTTTTCCTTCGCTGACATAGCAAAGAATATCAAACTCATAATTGGTTGGAATATTGGTCGAATCGACCGGATTGACATTCCTCAGATAGAGCACAAGATTTTGATATCTGTACTCCTTATGATATACTTCCCCTGAACAGATAACCCTGCTGCCGTCCGCCACGCAAGCGGCTTCCGGCAGCGATATCATCTGTAAACTGATGAAAACAGATACCACAAATGCCAGACATATCAAGCATAGTGGTCTTCTCATTTTTTCCTCTTTTCTTTACTGAACCACGTCCAGATTTCTCTCAAACAAGGTTGTAAGATCGAATTTATCTCTGAACTTCAGTTCCTTACTTCCTTCTATTGATATTTCTACCTTATTTACATTACTCAATTCTACCAAAGAATTGACGATAGAATAAATCGTAACATCACTTGTAACATTATTGACCGGCGTTAAGATATCCTTACTGAAGTTCAGGTAACAAACGCCGTCCTTTACCGTAATACTAAGCAGCTTCGTACTCGGATTGATTGTCGGATACGAATCATCGCTCGCAGGTCCGCTCAGCAGCTGTTCCACTACCAGACGTTCCATGGAAATATTCGATATATCCATATTGAATGCGAGACTACGGTTGATTGCAATCAGTTCATCTCCTGTTTCGTTAGCAAAATACAATCTGATTTTTGCCTGTGCATAGGAATCCGTCTGTTGCTGCCCCGCATAATCAATAAACATATCCGACGTCATGATGCCGACCGGATTACCTGTCGTATCGATTAACGGCTCACTGTTTATGGTAATCATAACATAATTCACATCCGGAATTGCAGTAAGACTTCTTACCAGCGCGGCTCTGGTGAGCACTTCCGTAGTCTTCGGAAGCTCCTTGTACTTCTCTCCCAGTGAAACCGTAACCTGCGTTCCTTCGTATGCATAATTAACGATATTAACATTTCCCGGCAAGGTAGCTTCCAGCTCTTTATTCTCCGGTATGGAGCATAAAAGAGTCAATACCTCTACAATCATTTCCTTGGTTGTCTGCCCCTGCAGATAGTGCGTTTCCGGAACAATCTTCGTTTCGCTCTTATTCAGATAAGATATCTCTACCGGTGTTCCCTGCTGTTCCTTTTTCCCACAAGCGGATAAATACAGGGGGATTATGCATAGCACCAATAACAGCAGCATATATATATTCTTCTGTTTTTTTATACTCATAACTCCACGCTTCCCGCCTATGATGCAATGTAGGAAAGAGGAATCTTTACTGTAAAGGTCGTTCCCTTACCTTCCTCACTCTCAACAAGAATAGTACCTCTGTGCATCAATATGACATTTCTTGTAATAGCAAGCCCAAGACCCGTACCGCCGATTTCTCTTGAATGAGACTTATCCACACGATAAAATCTCTCATAAATATGCTCTATCGAATCCTGCGGAATACCGACACCCGAATCAGAAACCACTACGGTGAAATACTGATGGTCCGCATCCAGTACTACCTTAACCCATCCACCGTCTACATTGTATTTGATTGCGTTTTCCACAAGATTGGAAAATGCAAGCGTCATCTTGGTCTCGTCTATTTCTGCACTTACCTTTCTACGACTTTCAAATACAATTTTAATATTAGCTCTTGCAGCAATCGGTCCAAGCCTTTTCAGAGTCAGCTCCAGGATGGCATTGATATCCATCGGCTCGACATTCATATCAGCAGAGGTTCTTGTCAGCTTAACAAGAGAAAGCAGGTCAGTAATAATCTTATTCTCTCTGTCGATTTCCTCTGCAATATCCGTCATGAATTCACGGTAAAGCTCATTCGGAACCTCTTCCTGCGCCAGCAGCGAATCCGCCAGAACCTTCATGGAGGTAAGCGGTGTCTTAAGCTCATGAGACACATTTGACACAAATTCCTGTCTGGAATCGTCCAGCGCCTTCATTCTTCCCAGCATCTGGTTAAATGCATCTCCGATATGCTCCGTTTCGATATATTCCGCGACATGGATTTCCTCATCTGTGAATCCGTTTTTCACTTCATTGATTGCCTCGGTAATCTTTTCAAACGGTTTCAAAAGGCGCTTACTTAAAATAAAAGCAAGACCCAGCAAAATAATTGCGACTACAATCTCAAGAATCACAGACCGGTAACTAAGATATTCATAGCTTGTAATAATACTTTCCATAGACACGCTGGTCAGCATAACACCCACAATACGCGGGGTT
Organism: uncultured Roseburia sp.; assembly: GCA_964387365.1. Lineage (GTDB taxonomy): Bacteria > Bacillota > Clostridia > Lachnospirales > Lachnospiraceae > COE1. The sequence continues at coordinate 4,383 of CAYLWP010000061.1, forward strand.
GTCCCTGTCGTGCCGTTTACATTTTTTGCCATATCCGTTACCAGCTTTTCTTCAATCGGAACAACCAGTTCTATATAATTATTCTCTGTTACACTGCTGGAAATGCCGCTTCCCTTGAAGCAACGAATGATAGGCTCTGAAATAATCGTTTTGCCCTCACTGATACCGTATGTATCCTTGATAATCTTGAGGTTACTGTCGATAATCAGCACACGCCCGTCATAAAGATTGGATAGCTGTGACAACTCCGCATTTACCACATCATTGTTACTGCCGTGCATATAATTATAAGTAAGAAGATGGTCTGCGATAATTCGGACCTGTGTCTGAACATCATTCGTTCTTACCTTTATGGCATTATCCTTGTATTGCCTCATAATGCCATAATGAATAAGAATTCCCGGAATCATTCCGACAATCATAATAATCAGAAACAGTCTCACCTTAAGACTTCGAAATATTTTAATCTCTCTTATCTTTGACACAAAACTACTCCTTATAATAGTATCCGACGCCCCACTTTGTATGTACATACTTAGGCTCGCTCGGATTCTCTTCTATCTTCTCTCTCATTCTTCTGATGTGAACGTCTACCGTTCTGACATCTCCCGGATAATCCGTTCCCCATACAAGCTTCAGCAGATTCTCTCTGCTGTACACCTTATTCGGGTTCATTACCAGAAGCTCCAAGACATCAAATTCCTTTGCGGTCAGGTTCACTTCTCTTCCGTTAATGTATAAACGTCTTCCGTCACAGTCAAACTTCAAATCTCCTGCTTCGATAAAGCGTTCCTTCTTGACATTCTCTGCCCTGCCGGAGGTTCTTCTCATAATCGCCTTGATTCTTGCCTTAACCTCAAGAATGTTAAACGGCTTCGTAATATAGTCATCCGCGCCATACTCGAGTCCGAGAATCTTATCCATATCATCGCCCTTGGCAGTCAGCATAACAATCGGAACATCCGAAAATTCCCTGATTTGCTGACAAACCTCAAGTCCTGTCAGCTTTGGCAGCATGATATCCAATAAAATCAAATCAAATTTCCCCTGCTTTACCTTCTCTAATGCTTCCTCGCCATCATAGGCACATTCCACTTCCATATCGTCCTGCTCCAGACTGAAACGAATGCCCTTTACAATTAACTTCTCGTCATCTACTACCAAAACTCTTTTTCCCATACAGCCTCAATTCTCCCTCTTTCTGCTAAAAAATCTCTATACCGTAATCTGATCCTTAATCCTTTCAAAAAGTCCCTCTTTTATTCCGGCAACCTTTTTGATTCCATCAATACTCTTGAAAAGTCCGTTTGTTTCCCTGTACTTAATGATAGCTTCTGCTCTGCTCTCACCGATACCGGATATTGTTGTAAGCTCCTGCACAGACGCGGTATTAATATTCACCAGTCCGTTCCCCTGCGAAATGCTGCCTGTTAACGCAGCCGTCACATCCGCTCCCAGCTCCTCTATCTCTTCCTTCGTAAAAATACGAATCTGTTCTCCGTCCTGTACCACCCTGGCAAGATTCTGACTCGTCAGATCTGCATCATCCAGCATTCCTCCCGCAGCCTCAACAGCTTCGAAAAGTCTGCTTCCCTCTGCAATCTGATACACACCCGGATTGGCCACTGCGCCACACAGGTATACATATATCAGATTCTGCGTTTCTTCCGAAGGCTCTGTTTCTGCACTCTCTTCATCCGGTATTTGTGTGTCCTGCTCCGGCACAGCATCTTCCATCTGCCAGCTAAGCTCCTCCTGCGCGGGCACTCCGCAGCCGCATAACAGCATACAACAAGAAAGCACTCCTGCAAGTACTTTCCAAAACCTTTTCATTATAAACTTTTCCATTTGATTACATAGCTCCTTTATCATGTGTTCTCCATCATAAAAGCCCCTCTATGCATATCTGCTCTTATTCTATTCTAAAATCCTCACTAATACAAGATTTTTTTGCAGTTTTTTCAGGCTTCCCACTTAAATAGTACAAACCCTCCTATCGCAATCAGTGCACCAATCACTTTTCTCCAGCTAAAAGGCTGCTTATCAACACCAAACAACCCCATCAGCTCAATCAGATACGCTACAATCAGCTGTGCAATAACAATCAGCATAACCGACTTTGCAGGGCCTAAGGCTTCCATGCTTTTTATTACCGTCAGCGTAATAAAGGCTCCCATCACGCCACCAAGCAAAAAATACTTCGGTTCCACGTCAAGTAATGTTTTAAAGGATGTTCTGTCCGAAAAAAGCCACGCCCCCATGCAGACCAAAAACGCCGTAAACTGCACAAACGCATTGGCAACCCACACACCGGAGCTATCCGTAACCTTGGTATTAAATACCCCCTGTACACTCATTAATGCACCTGATAATAAGGCAATAAAAAATCCAACCATACCGGTAACCTTCTTTCTATCCGTTTACCTATATGATTGGATTATTTTCTTTATTTTATACTTGTTTCTTCAGCCTTCGGTTAATCTTCACCTTCCGAGCCGCCCTCCAGCAACAGTTCAACTACCGGAGTCTCCAGCGCTTCCTCTGTGACAACCTCACCGGCAAGCTGCGTCTTAATCTGTTCCGAAAGCGATTTCAGCTCTTTGTTGGCATCTTCTCCGCCCCAGACCTTAGCAAAACAAATCTCCAGTTCTACCCAGAAGTTACTGGTTTCTACCATTTTCGGCATAGGAACAGACTTGGCATAATTCTGCGCAAAGGCTGTCATATTCTCGCTCGCATACTGCTCCTGAATTCTTGCCGGAAGCTTTCCTGTCTTTTCAAACAGCTCATTACCATCTTCCCCGACAAGATACTCTGCAAAAGACTGTGCCGCAGCCTTATGTCCGGAATATCCGTTGATAACCAATGCATTGGTTACAGACATTCCCTTGGTTGCAAGCTCCTGATTAATATCCGGAATTCCTGCAATACCGAATTCATAAGCAAATTCCCCGCTTGCCTTTGCCGTCTCCAGTCGCTTGATACAGTCACTGGTGGCAATTGTGTAAATGGTTTTTCCATCAAGGAATTCCTGCATAATGGTATCGTAGTTTGTTTCCTTCGTATCAATAGAGAAGAACTGATTCAGCTCCTGATATACGGAAAGCGTTGCAATCGCATCTGTATTATAAATATCTATCTGTTCCTTATCCTCTCCGGATTCTCCGCCAACTGAAATATAATTTCCGATAAAGAAATAATTGTAAAAGATATCGGATACGTCCCAACGGAAGAAGTATTCTACATTTTCCGGTGCCGAATACTTATCTGCAAAGGTAAGAATATCAGCAACGGACTTAGGAATCAGCTCATCTGCATTCACAGGCGCTTCGCCTTCCGTTGCTGCCTCCGTAGCAATCTGCTCCAAATACGTTTTGTTGTATAACAGTGCGCTTGTCTCGAAATATAACGGATAGCCAAGATACTTGCCCTTGTACAATACGGCATTCTGTGCTGCCTGACTGTAATTGCTGCTGTCTGCAAGCATACTGCTGTCCTTAATCTCTGTTGCAAGTCCTGCCAGATACGCCTTTTCCAAAGAATCATTGGTCATGATAAATAAATCCGGCGCATCCTCTTCCTCGTGTACACTGGCACGATTCACTGTTTCCAGATACTCAAGACCGGAAACCAGCTTTGTCTCAACTCTGATATCATTCGCCTCATAGAAGCTCACTGCCTTGCTGTTGAGATAATCAGTCATGGCATCATCTGTATACCACAGCTGTACGGTTTCCTTTTGGAATAAACCAAAGGAGAGGTTATTCCCGTCCGACGCAGCAAAAAATCTTCCGAATATGCATAAAAACAGCAATACCGCTACGATAATCAGCACGGATATCAGCCTTTTTTTATAATTCATTATAGGCAATCCTCCAAAATTGCAATCATCTCGTCCACGTTTTCCTTCGTAATCACAAGTGGTGGGATAAAACGAATCACATTGGCTCCGGCATTAATTAAAAGCAAGCCCTTATCCAGTGCCTTTTTAATAATGTCTCCAACCGCACCTTCACACTCTAAGCCGTGTAACAGTCCTACACCTCTGTGTGCTTTCACAAAATCATACTTTTCCACCATTTCATCAAGTTTGGAGGAAAGATATCCACCGATCTCATTTACATTGTCCAGAATATGTAACTCCTCAAATAAATCGAGTGTCTTGGAAATACCTGCACAAGCAAGAGGATTACCACCGTAGGTCGTACCATGGTCACCGCTTGTGAGTGAGCTTTGTGCCACTCTTTCTGTCAGCATAAATGCACCTACCGGCACACCGCAGCCGATTGCCTTCGCACTTGTCATGATATCAGGCTTTACGCCGTAGCGCTGCCATGCAAACATGATTCCTGTTCTACCCATACCACACTGAATCTCATCTAAAATAAGAAGAATGTCCTTTTCATCGCAAAGTGCTCTTACCTGCTCTAAGAACTCCTGTGTTGCCGGATAGATTCCGCCTTCACCCTGAACGGTTTCCATAATGATTGCACAGGTTTTCTCTGTTACCTGAGCCTTGATGCTCGCAAAATCATTCATATCTGCATACTTAATTCCCGGAAGCAATGGTTCGAATGCCTCTCTGTAATGTACATTACCGGTAACAGACAATGCACCCAGGGTTCTTCCGTGGAAGGAATGATTCAAGGCAATAATCTCATGGTCTGTATTGCCGTCACGCAAAAAGGCATACTTTTTTGCTGCCTTAACAGCACCTTCAACAGCCTCTGCACCACTGTTTGTATAGAAGATTCTATCCATTCCGGATGCAGCCTTTAACTTTCTCGCCGCATCAATCGCCGGAATATTATAATAATAATTCGATGTGTGTGTAATCTTATCAATCTGAGCCTTCAATGCATCATTGTACTCTTTATTATTGTAGCCCAATGCAAATACGCCGATACCGGAAACGAAATCAAGATATTCCTTTCCCTCGATATCGTAAAGATGTACGCCATCTCCCTTATCCCAGACTATCTGATAACGATTATAGGTATGCAGCAGGTCACGTTCTGCTTCATCGATATATTCTTTCATGTTCATACTGTTCATCTCCTATTCATACTTGCGGTAACTGTTATGTACCTTCACAGTGATTACTCATTCTCCATTTCTTCATCGGAAAGAATCGCCGTACCAACGCCATTATTGGTAAATACCTCCAGTAACAGGCAGTGCGGAATACGTCCGTCTAAAATATGTACTCTGTTTACACCATTCTTAATAGCTGATGTACAGTTTGTAAGCTTCGGAAGCATACCGCCTCCGATATATCCGTCTGCAATCAGCTTATCAGCCTCAGATGCTGACAGTCTGGAAATAAAGCTGGACTTGTCGTTGATATCCTTATATAATCCCTCAATATCCGTTAAAAACGCAAGCTTTTCTGCACCTACTGCCTTGGCAATGGCACATGCCGCATCATCCGCATTGATATTGTAGGTCTGAAAGTTATCATCAAGACCAATCGGTGCTACAATCGGAAGGAAGTCATCCTCAAGCATATCATACAGAATCTTTGCATTTACTTCCTTGATATCGCCTACAAAACCGATATCCTGTCCGTCAGAATACTTCTTGTCAACCTTTAACAGACCGCCGTCCTTACCGCTGATACCAACAGCCTTTACGCCAAGCTCCTGCACCATGGTAACCAGACTCTTATTTACTTTATTCAAAACCATTTCTGCGATTTCCATGGTTTCTTCATCCGTAACACGAAGTCCGTTTACAAACTTCGCTTCCTTACCTACCTTGCCTACCCAGCGACTGATTTCCTTACCGCCGCCGTGTACAATAATCGGCTTAAAGCCAACCAGCTTTAACAAGGTAACATCCTTAATTACATTCTTCTGTAATTCTTCGTTGCTCATGGCACTTCCGCCGTACTTAACAACAATAATCTTTCTATTGAAACGCTGGATATAAGGCAATGCCTCTACTAAAACCTCTGCCTTTGACAAATACTTATCCATATCCTTATCCATTATAATAACCTTCCTTTTCTATATTTTAGTTACTCAGAGTCAAGCGGCTTACGACCTGTAATCCGCATTAATCTTAACATAATCGTAGGTCAAGTCACAGCCCCAGGCCGTAGCTTCCTCGTTACCCTCATGCATATCAACAAAAACGGTAACCTCCGGAGCCTGCATAATCTTAACCGCCATCTCTTCGTCGAAAACAATCGGTGTTCCCTTATCAAATACCTGCAGGCGTCCCTCTTGGCTTTCGAAGAATAATTCTACATCATTCTGCTCGAACTGCGCTCCCGAATATCCCATAGCGCACAGGAAACGACCAAAGTTCGCATCACAGCCGTAAATGGCTGCCTTTGACAGATTACTTCCTACGATTGCTCTGGACAGCGTTCTTGCATCCTCTTTGCGCTTTGCATTCACAACCCTTGCTGCAAAAAGCTTGGTCGCTCCTTCTCCGTCTCCTGCCATTTTTTTAGCTAAAAATTCGCATACATAGTTCAGCGCATCCACAAAGGTCTGATAATCAGCTCCCTTTGCAGTAATCACTTCATTTTCAGCAAGTCCGTTTGCCATAATTAAAAGAGTGTCATTGGTAGAAGTATCTCCATCAACCGTAATCATATTGAAGGTATCCTTAACCACCTGACTTAAAGCCTCCTGTAATAAGCTCTTTTCAATCGCAAGGTCGGTTGTTAAAAAGCCTAACATCGTACACATATTAGGGTGAATCATTCCGGAGCCCTTGCTCATTCCTCCTAAGGTTACAGTCTTTCCTCCTATTTCAAAGGTAACGGCTACTTCCTTATGAATGGTATCTGTTGTCATGATTGCCTTTGCTGCCGCGGTTCCTGCCTCTAAGCTTCCATCCAGCGTCTTACTCATGGCCGCAACGCCGTTTACCAGCTTATCTATCGGAAGCTGCATACCGATTACACCTGTCGATGCCACAGCAACATCGGCATACGGAACTCCCAATTCCTTCTCCACAGCCTTAGCCGTAGCTTCACAGGCAGCAAAGCCTTCCTTGCCTGTACAGGCATTGGCAATTCCTGAATTGACAACAACCGCCTGCATAGGCTCGCCGGAATATACGATTTTCTGATCCCACTGCACACATGCCGCTTTTACAACATTGCTGGTAAAAGTACCTGCACACGCACATGGCTTAACAGAATATACCATTGCCATATCTGTTCTGTTCTTGTATTTAATATTTGCTTCACAACAAGCTGCCTCAAATCCCTTTGCTGCGGTCACACCACCATCGATAACTTTCATTTTCTTTTCCTCTCTTCATACATTTTAAGCAACTATTCAGAGCCAATCCCGAAAATACTTCGTATTTCCTTGATGTGGCGTATCCGGCTTTATTCATTAAACTTAGTAATGTTAGCACTGTTTAAAACAAAATCATAATAATTCAAATCTTCACGCTCAATCCAGCCTACATTGTGCCAGAACGCGTTTCCTATATCATTCACGGTAAAGGCAATCAGGCAAACCTTATTGATTTCTTCCTTTTTCAATGCTTCCATGCAAAAGACCACCATAGCCTTCCCGATACCGCGTCTTCGATAATCCGGATCGACGCATACATGGTAGAGGCAGCCTCTTCTGCCGTCATGACCACAAAGAATCGCACCGACTATCCTGCCATCCTCAACCGCAACAACACTGGTTGTCGGGTTTCTTCGAAGAAATCTTGCAACGCCCTCCCGGGAATCATCAATGCTTCTGATTGCAAAGCCCTTGATTCTCATCCATAAAGCATGCACCTGTTCATAATCCTCAATTGTCATCAACCTAACCATTTCTACACCAATCCTTCAACTTGTTCAGAGCCCGGCTCCGCCTCACTACCTCTGTTGTTCAGAGCCAAGCTCGAAAAAACTTCGTATTTCCTCGCTGAGGCGTATCCGCCAAATAGAAACATTTACAGATACATGGTTATATGCAAGCATCCACCATGTACCTGTAAATGTTTCTGCTTGGCTCTGAACAACATCATAGTATAACCCTGACGGAAATACAACCATTTTCGCGTTTTCTATGGAACCTTTTGTCAATTTTTATTTGTTTCGTTTATACACAGAGCTGTATTTTTATGCATTGTTTTATGCATATTATTCGTTTCTGTTTTACTATTTTTACATTTTTAAAAGCTTTTGTCAATATTTAATGTATAATTTTTCACTTGATTTCTGTGCAGTTATGTTGTATATTAATTCCAAGAACGTCACTGTTCACTCGTACCTCGTTCCAGTAACATTTATGCACACAAAATCAATTAATTGATTTTGGCGCGTGTAAAACTCGTGATTTTCATGCAAAATCTGCATGAAAACACTTCGCGGAATATTACCTGTGTACAGTAACCCAAGAACATACAATGCCTAATTATATAAGGAGGATTTATTATGAAAGAAAAAGTTATTCTGGCTTACTCAGGTGGTCTTGATACTACCGCAATTATCCCTTGGTTAAAGGAAAATTTTGACTACGAAGTTATCTGTGTCTGTGTTGACTGCGGACAGGAAGAGGAGCTTGACGGTCTTGAAGAAAGAGCAAAGTTCTGTGGCGCTGAAAAGCTTTATATTGAGAATGTTATCGACGAGTTCTGTGACGAATATATTGTTCCTTGCGTACAGGCTAATGCCGTATATGAGAACAAATATTTATTAGGTACCTCCATGGCAAGACCTCTTATCGCCAAGAAGCTTGTTGAAATCGCCAGAAAAGAAGGCGCTACCGCAATCTGCCACGGCGCTACCGGTAAGGGTAATGACCAGATTCGTTTCGAATTAGGTATCAAGGCTCTTGCTCCTGATCTTAAGATTATCGCTGCATGGAGAAATGAAAAGTGGACAATGGATTCCCGTGAATCTGAAATCGCATACTGCCAGGCTCATGGAATCAACCTTCCGTTCTCAGCAGATTC
>CAYLWP010000062.1:0-13142 GCA_964387365.1 uncultured Roseburia sp.
ATGTATTATTTTATAAGATAGGGTTTTAGTATTTTTTGTGAAAGGATTGGGAGACTAATGAAAAAGGGAAGTTGCATCAGGCAGAAAGCCGCAGATATGATTACCTGCTTTTGGGTATGTTTTTTATTGGCTTTTATGCTATTGATTTTTGGACCGGCAGAGATTTATTTTGCCAATGCGGGAGAATTTAAGTTTGTATATGGTGAGTTTGCAGGAAACATGGCTTTGAAAGCATTGGGAATATCGGCGGTATGTGCCGTTGTGATTGGTATGATACCGGTTGTAGTGAGAAAGGTATTAGTATCTGTCGTCTTTGGTGTATCTCTTGCAGGTTATATACAGGTCATGTTTATCAATGAGGGTCTGGATCTTTTAGGTATGAATCCGGAGGGGTACACGGTAATCCCCGGACAGGCTACGATAAATGTGATTATTTGGCTTGTTATAGTGGTACTTGTGGCTGCACTTGCCTTTTGGAAGTATGATATTTGGAAGAAGGCTGTTGCCTACGTTTCTGTGTTCTTAATCTGTATTCAGGCAGTTGCGTTGGTATCACTGGCAGTAACAGCGGAGGATTACGCATATCAGAGAGAGGATGAGGGCGAGTGGTATATTTCCGGTGAAGACCAGTACAAGGTATCGGCGAACAAGAATGTGATAGTAATTGTTTTGGATTATTTCAGTAATTCATACTTAGCGCCGGCATTGGAGCAGTATCCGGATGCGATAGACTGCATGAAGGATTTTACGTATTATAATAACACGGACTGTGCTTATTTTGGTACCTATCCTTCCATGGCACATATTTTGTCCGGTTCGGCACCGGTTCCGGAGATTTCTATCAATGAGTGGACGAAGAATATATGGCAGGATGAGAAGGCGCAGAGCTTTTATCAGGCCTTACGTAAGCAGAACTATGTATCCAATATATACACACCGGATAAAAACATGATATGTGGTATGAATGGTGTAGAGGTATTGGAAGGGACGATTTCCAATATCACCAATTCCGGTCAGGATTTGGTGGTAAACTTTGATTTATTGGAGAAGACAATGACCAAGATGTCCTGCTATCGTTTCTTCCCATATGTATTAAAGCCGTATGTATATACACAGGTAGGTGAGTATGCAGATGTGGTGGTTCCGAGAGAGAATAAGATTCGACATAATAATCATGAGTTTTACGAGGGCTTGACACAGCAAAAACTCAGTGTGGATGAAGAGTCTAATTACTATATTGTGCAGCATTTAATGGGACCGCATGTATATGAAACCAGTGCGGAAGGATACCATAAGGCTGACTCTACGAGAGAAGAGACGATTAAGGGATGTATGGTAATTGTAGAGGAATATCTGAATCAGTTAAAAGAGCTTGGAGTGTATGACAACTCTACCATTATTGTGACTGCAGATCACGGTGCTCCGAGAGAGTCACAGGTCATCTTCTTTATGAAGAAGGCGGGAGAGCAGCATGAGGGCTTACAGATTAGCAGTGCACCGATTTCGCTGACGGATTATCAGGCAACCATTGCAGAGGCAGTTGGAATTGACCACACTCCGTACGGGCAGTCCGTAAGCGATATTCCGGAGGATGAACCGCGTGAGAGAATTGCCTGGGTACGTATGTATGACGATTCCCTGCCGGCTGTTCCTAAGTATAACGGAGAGGACAACGGAGTATCCAATGCATACTTTGGATTTAAGTACACCGGTGATATCACGGACTTAATGCGAAGCTATGACGATGGACCGGAGATTGTGATTCCGGAGACGGATTGTTTCTTCTAGAATAGTAAGGGAAGGTAATCATGAAACAGTATCTTAAAAAATGGGTGGTTTGCTTTTTGCCATGGTTTATGTGGATGATTTTTGGTCCGATGGAAATATACATGGGGAATATCAATCAATATACCTATGGCTATGCAAATTTTATATACATTATGACTGGTATTGCTCTGTTAGGCAGTGTTCTTACAACCTTTGTTGTTTCAGTCCTGTTGCGTAGGAAAGAGACCTTGGTAAAGCTTATTATTTTTGCCTTTGCAGTTGGAAGCTATATTCAGGTAATGTTTCTGAATACAGGAATAGATTTGCTAGGGGTGTCTGCCGATGCAACCGAGATTAGTGAATGGCGCGCATTGAAAAACGGTGCGGTCTGGGCGCTTGTCTTGGTAGTGCTTCTGGTGATTTATGTTAAGAATAAGGACTGGGCAGAATCGGTAACGGTGTATGGTTCGTCGTTTTTGATGGCAATACAGCTGGTGGCAATGGTTTCGCTAATCATTACGGCGGATGACAATGCGTACAAAAAGAGCTACGAGAATGTGTGGTATATTTCGGATGAAGAGCAGTTTACCTTGTCAGAGGATGAAAATATCATTGTCATTATACTGGATTATTTCAGTAATCAGTATATAGAGCCGATGCTGGCGCAGTATCCGGATGGCTTGGATTTTTTTGATGATTTTATGTACTATGATAATACCGATTGTACCTATTTTGGAACGTATCCTTCCCTGGCACATCTGGCGACGGGACAGGAGATACAGCCGGATATTCCGGTAAATGATTGGTTCACATACATCTGGTCCTGTGATGAGACCAAGGAGTATTATAATCAATTGCATGAGCAGGGATATAAATGTTATTTTTATACCAACGACCAGACATATCTTTGTGGTCAGAATAGTGCAAGTATTTTAGATGGCTATATAGAGAATCTGGATGTGAAATCCTATGTGCCGGAAATAGACTATCCGACCTTGATTAAGACTATGGTGAAGTTTGGTGGCTATAGAATGGTGCCATATCTGTTTAAGCCGCTCCTGTATACGGATTTGTCAGAGTATAGTAGTATGGTTCATTATCAGGAAGGAACTGTGAATAGTGATAATCCGATATTCTATGAGAAGATTCGCAATGGTGCAGTGACCTTGGATAATACGACAAAGCGATATATTGTGCAGCATCTGGCGGGCAATCATGAGTATCGTACCGCAGCGGATGGTACCGAGAAGGTTGGAGCTTCTCTTGAAGAGAATTCCAGAGGATGTATGAGTATCGTTCAGGCATATCTGGATGAGCTAAAGGAGCTGGGAGTATATGATGATTCGACCATTATTATTACTTCAGATCACGGCGGACCAAGGGATTCACAGCCGATTTTCTTTATGAAGAAGGCAGGCGAGAAGCATGATGGACTGGTGTGGAATCACGCACCGACGTCTTTTGTTGATTTTCAGGCAACGATTGCCAAGGCAGCGGGACTGGAATGGAGTAGATATGGCAGAGCCTTCGACGAAATAGCCGAGGGTGAAGAGAGGGAACGTACCGTGTTGGTAAGGGCGATGAATACGGAGTATCCTAAGGTTAGCAAATACGACGCGAAGCAGAGTTCCACTTTGAATGTATATCATGCCTTTAGTTATACGGGTGATGTGAATAATTTGATGGAGCAGTATGACAGAGGACCAACGGCTGTAATCCGGCAATACGATAGTTTTTATTAATAAGAGATAAAAAGTACATTTTACGAAGAAAAGGAGAGTTTTAAGTATGAAAAAAGTAGTTGCAGGTTTATTATCATTTATGTATTTCTTTACATGTTTCTTTAACTTATTTACAATCACGGCGCATGCTTACATTGACCCGTCTGTAGTGACCTATGTGATTCAGGGTGTTGCAGGTGTGTTGATTGCATTGGGTGCTGCATTTACTATCTTCCGTCACAAGATTTTCGCATTCTTCAAGAAGAACAAGAAAACTGACGGCGCTGAGGAAGAAAAGCTTGAGTTCAAGGATGTAGAAGAGTAGGAATAAGGACATGAATGTAATTGTTGATGGTTTGGTATGGTTAATCAACGCCTGTTATGCGCTTTGTCACAATTATTGGGTAGCGATATTTTTATTTACGATTTTATCGAAGATAATATTGCTGCCTTTGTCTGTTATGGTACAGAAGAATTCCATTAAGACAGTGCGTATGCAGCCGGAGATGAATATGATTAAGGCGAAGTACATGGGCAATCAGGAGATTATTTCTGAGGAACAGTACAAGCTTTTTAAGAGAGAGAAGTACAGTCCGTTTATGGATTTGATTCCGTTATTTATTCAGCTGGCATTGTTGATGGGTGTAGTGGAGGCTGTAACGAAGGGAACGACTCTGACAGACATTCCGATGGAAACCCTTGGATTAACACTGTTGGTCCCGTTAGTGGCAGGGATTTCCGCATTCCTGATGTGTTTTGCACAGAATAAGAGTAATGTATTGCAGTCTGAGCAGAGTAATGGGAACAAGTATGGAACTATGATTTTTTCAGTTGCACTTTCCCTGTACTTAGGTTTGTTTGTATCGGTAGGTGTAGGTATTTATTGGACATATAGCAATCTGCTCTCTATTGTACAGCTCTTTTTATTGAATATCTGGATTAATCCCAAAAAGTTTATCGATTATGAAGCTTTGGAGAAGAGTAAGGAAGAGCTTAAGGCTGCCAGGCAGTTTGCGGTTGCTAAGAGCAAGGTAAAGCGTGACAAGGCAGATGTAGAACGAGAGAAGCAGGATTACAAGAAGTTTTTGGCAGTGCCTAAGATGAAGATTGTATTCTACTCTGAGAAGAACGGTTTTTATAAGTACTATCAGAATATTATCGAAGAGCTGATTCGCAGAACCAACATCGTGATTCATTATATTACAAGTGACCCTAATGATGAAGTGTTCAAGATGGAGAGTGAACAGTTCAAGCCATACTATATCGGCGAGAACAGACTTATTGTCCTGATGATGAAGCTGGAAGCAGATATTGTGGTTATGACAACACCGGATCTCGAGAACTTCCAGTTAAAGCGTTCTTATGTGAAGAAGGATGCATTATATATCTATGTGCCGCATGATGTGAACAGTTCTAATCTGACCTTCCATAAGGACGCATTAGACCACTTTGATGTCATATTTACATCGGGATATAAGAATAAAGCTGAGATTGCCGAACGTGAGGATAAGTTTGAGCTGCCGAAGAAGGAATTGGTTGAATGGGGCTCAAGTGTCATTGATAATATGATACTTGCATACGATAAGATGGTTCAGGAGGATTCTGAAAAATCTGAACAGAAAACAGTATTAATTGCTCCGTCATGGCAGAAGGATAATATTATGGACTCCTATATCGAGGAGATGCTGGATCAGTTGAAGAATACTTCCTATCGTGTGATTGTAAGACCACATCCGCAGTATGTAAGACACTATGGTGCAAGAATTGATGCGTTAGCTGAGAAGTATGCACCGGACGGAATCATCTTCCAGAAGGATTTTTCTTCGAATAAGACCGTATATACTGCTGATTTATTGGTAACTGACTGGTCAAGTATTGCCTTTGAATATGCATTCTCGACATTAAAACCGGTGTTGTTTATAAATACCCCGATGAAGGTAGTAAATCCTGACTATCAGGAGCTTTCAGAGGTGCCGATTGATATCGAGTTGCGTGATGAGGTGGGTATTTCTCTCGATGCGGACAAGCTTTCACAGTTGAACAGTTCGGTTGATACCTTACTGCATGCAGACAGATTTTCAGTGGAATCTATGCAGCAGCTGCGAGAGAAATATATTTACAATATCGGTAACAGCGGAAAGGTCGGAGCAAAGTATATCATTGACCGCATCATTGCATTGGAAAAGAAGTAAGGATAGATGAAGATGAACGTAGAAAGAAAAATATTATTAAACCCGGGACCGGCTACGACGACGGATACCGTAAAAATGGCGCAGATAGTACCGGATATTTGTCCGAGAGAAAAAGAATTTGTACAGGTTATGAAGGAAGTAGAGGCAGGGTTGCTGAAGGTTGTACACGCAGACCCGGCTAAGTACAGTGCGGTACTGTTCTGCGGTTCAGGTACCATCAATATGGATATCTGTTTGAACTCCTTGTTGCCTGCAGATAAGAAGATTCTGGTGATTAATAACGGAGCCTATAGCAGCCGTGGTGCCGAGATTTGCGAGTACTACCATCTGCCGTTTATCAACATGAAGCTTCCGATTGACAGACAGCCGGACTTAGCGCAGGTGGAGGAAATGTTAAAGAGCAATCCGGACATTGCATTAGTATATACAACTCACCATGAAACAGGAACCGGTTTATTGAATCCGATTCGTGAGCTTGGTGCACTGGTTCACAAGTATGGTGCGGTATTTGTGGTAGATACGACCTCGACCTATGCGATGAGACCGATTGATATCGAGGCAGATAATGTAGATTTTGTAATGGCATCTGCACAAAAGGGTATTATGGCTATGACGGGATTATCCTTTATCGTCGGTAATACCGAGGAGATTGAGAAGTCCAAGGATTATCCGACTCGCTCGTACTACTGTAACCTGTATATGCAGTATAAGTTCTTAAAGGAGAACGGTGAGATGCATTTCACACCTCCTGTACAGACGATTTATTCAGCAAGACAGGCGTTGATTGAGTACTTTGAAGAGGGCGAGCTCGGCAAATGGGACAGACACTGTAAGGTATTCGGAGCAATCAAGGAAGGACTTCATAGATTAGGGTTCCGATTATTTATTTCCGAGGAGCTTGAGTCAGGTCTGGTTGCTGCGGCAATGTATCCTGATGATGCAAACTGGAACTTTGAGAAGATTCATGATTATTGTTATGAGAGAGGCTTTACGATTTATCCGGGCAAGGTAGAGAAGAAGGGGATGTTCCGTCTCTGTGCCTTAGGAGCCATAACAGAGCAGGATATCAAGGATTTCTTCGTGGTATTCGAAGAAGCGTTGCGTGAGAATAACGTAATCGTTCCTGTAATTTATTCGTAAGGCAAGTGTAGGGAGGATAGAATGAAGCAGGTATATACATGCTTTTGTACCGATAAGATACATGAAGGGCATTTGAATATTTTACGCGAGGCGAAAAAATACGGTTCCGTAACCGTCGGCGTATTGGCTGATAGCGCAATGGTTAGATTTAACCGTTTTCCAACCATTTCCTTAGAGGAAAGAGTGAAGATTGTTGAGGAAACCAATTTGGCTGATAAGGTAATTATACAGCAGGAGATTATGTATGATGAGATTTTCAAGGATGTAAAGCCGGATTATGTCATTCACGGTGATAACTGGTGTGAAGGACCGGAGAAGGCAATTCGTGAGAATGTACTTCGTAACATAGAGACCTTTGGCGGCGAGTTAATCGAAGTGCCGTATACGTATAATGAAACAGTAAAGAAAATCGATGACCGTATGAAGGAAAAGCTGGCTATGCCGGAGTTTCGTAGAAAACGTCTTCGCCAGCTCTTAGAGATGCGTCCGATTGTAAAGACCTTGGAGGTACATTCCGGATTAACAGGCCTGATTGCCGAGAAGACCATCGTGGAGAATAACGGTGAGCTGGATCAGTTCGATGCCATGTGGATTTCCAGTCTTTGTGACTCCACGGCAAAAGGTAAGCCGGACATTGAGCTTGTAGATATGTCCTCACGTATCCGTACGATTGATGATGTTATGGATGTAACGACAAAGCCGATTATTCTGGATGGTGATACAGGCGGATTGGTAGAGCATTTCGTTTACAATGTGCGTACACTGGAGAGAATGGGTGTGTCTGCGGTTATTATCGAGGATAAGACCGGATTAAAGAAGAATTCTCTCTTTGGAACAGAGGTTGAGCAGACCCAGGACAGTATTGAGAACTTTACAGAGAAGATTCGTGCAGGTAAGCAGGCGCAGAGAACAGAGGAGTTCATGATTATTGCACGTATTGAGAGTTTAATCTTAGAGCGCGGAATGGAGGATGCCTTAGAGAGAGCCTTTGCTTATGTAGAGGCAGGAGCGGACGGTATCATGATTCATTCCAGACAGAAGAGTCCGCAGGAAATCTTGGAGTTCTGTGCAAAGTTCCGCGAGAAGAATCAGACCACACCGATTGTCGTGGTTCCTACTTCGTTTAACAGTATTACAGAGGAAGAACTGGCGCAGGCAGGTGTAAATATCGTTATTTATGCGAATCAGTTAACACGTAGTGCGTTTCCTGCTATGCAGAATACGGCAGTTGAGATATTAAAGAATCATCGTGCTATGGAAGTGGATGCAGGTCTGATGCCGTTTAAGGACATTATTCGTCTGATTGACGAACTGTAGAGGGATAAGAGATGAAAGAAATTGCAATATTAATGGCAGCGGGATTGGGAAGCCGTATGAGACCGATTACGGATACCATTCCAAAGCCTTTGGTAAAGGTTCATGATAAGGCAATGATAGAGACAGTAATCGAAGGATTACTGTCTCGTGGTATACAGGAGATTTATGTGGTTACCGGATATCTGCATGAACAGTTTGAGAGTTTAAAACAAAAGTACCCACAGGTACATACGATTTACAATCCGGATTATCAGGTAAAGAATAATATCTCTTCCATTTATGCAGCAAGAGAGGTGCTTGGTAAGGCAGACTGCTTTATCTGTGAATCGGATTTGTATGTGTCGGATGACTCTATTTTTCAAAAGGAATTAAAGGGTTCCTGCTATTACGGTCGCATGCAGGCAGGAGAGTCCTCTGACTGGGTATTTGAGACCGCAAACGGACGTATTACCCGTGTGGGTAAGGGCGGTTGTGACTGTTACAATATGGTAGGCGTTGCATTTTTTGCCGAGAAGGATGCGAAGCTTCTGGCAAAGCATATTGAGGATGCCAATGACAGTGGAGATTGTGATGAATGGTTCTGGGATGATGTGGTAAATGCACATCTGGATGAACTGGACTTATATGTGGAGCCTGTCGTAGAAGGACAGTTGGTAGAAATCGATACAGTAGAGGAATTGGAGAGGATCAATCGTGAAAGCTAGAGATTTTTTGGAAGCCATTCATAAACGTGGTATAGATAAGATTGCGGGAGTACCGGACTCTACCTTGAAGCAGTTTTGTGATGAACTGCAGTTTCGGGGTGATGTATTTTCACACGATGTAACCGCAAATGAAGGCGCTGCCGTTGGTATTGCGGTAGGAAGTTACTTGGGAAGCGGAAAGCCGGCCTGTGTGTATATGCAGAATTCCGGCCTGGGCAATATTGTAAATCCGCTCACCTCACTTGCACATACGGATGTATATGGCATTCCGATGCTGTATGTCATCGGTTGGCGTGGAGAGCCGGGTGTAAAGGATGAACCGCAGCATGTATTTATGGGTAAGGTCACCTGCAGTATGCTTGAGGTACTGGATGTAGCATATTCCGTAATAGATAAGCATACAACGACAGAGGAATTGGAAGGAATTCTGGATCAGGCCTGGGCTGCTTTTTCGCAGAACAGACAGTATGCAATCGTGGTAAAGAAGGGAACCTTTGCACCGGATAGAGAGCATATCTGGGGGAATGGTCATGAACTGAATAGAGAAGAGGCATTGGGTACGATTTTGGAATGTCTGCCGAAGGATGCGTGTATCGTATCCACTACAGGTAAGATATCCAGAGAGTTGTACGAGCAGAGTGATGCCAGATTTGGCAATCACGATAATCTCTTTATGTCAGTTGGCGGTATGGGACATGCATCCATGATCGCACTTGGTGTAGCAGGTGCGCAAAAGGATAGAAAGATAATCTGCGTAGATGGTGACGGTGCTACCCTGATGCATATGGGCTCACTTGCCTTTATGGCATCACAGGCACCTAAGAATCTATATCATATTGTAATCAATAATCAGGCACATGAATCGGTAGGCGCTATGCCGACAGGCTGTATGGATATTCCGATTGCAGAGGTGGCTCGCACTGTGGGCTACAAGTATGCGACTCGTATTACAACAATGGAGCAGTTGCGAGAAATAGGTGATGTAATTGCTGAAAAGCAGGGACCGTGTCTGTTTGAGGTTATGGTAGGTCTGGATTCACGTGCAGACCTCGGCAGACCGAAGGAAAGTGCAAGAGAGAATAAGGAAAGCTTTATGAAGTATCTTGGTAGGCTTACGGATTAATTCGTGTTGTCAGACAAGCGAATTTGTAGTATGATTGGCTTAACTTTAGAGAATAGGTTAAGGGACAATGGTATGATTACTTTTTGTTATAAAATATTGTTGAAGCTAATGAAGATTCAGTATCAACAGGGACTTTCTTTGAAGGGGGTCCCTGTTATTTTTAATAAGCGTGGTGCATCAATATTAATAGGGCGGGATGTTGTGATTAAGAGCTCATTTCTCTCGAATCTGGTTGGTCTGTATCAGCGTACCATTATCGTGACAAGAACACCGGAGGCTGTGATTAAAATCGGTGACAGGGTAGGCATGAGCGGTGTAACGATTTATGCGCGTAAATGTATTGAAATCGGAGAGAATACCTGTATTGGCGGGAATACTAAGATTCTGGATAATGATTTTCACCCTGTTGAAGCAGAAGCCAGAAATGCAGATGTAAAAGAGGAAATAGGTACAAAACAGGTTATCATTGGTAAAAACTGTTTTATTGGCTGTAACGCTTTGATTTTAAAGGGAACCGTACTGGGGGATGGTTGTGTTGTTGGCGCAGGAGCAGTGGTGTCGGGACAATTTGAAGCCGGTAGTGTAATTGCCGGTAATCCTGCAAAGTGTATTAGAAAATTATAGAGTAATAGGATGGGAAAGATATGAAGCGAAGTTCAGTGACAGCGATGTTGACATGCTATAACAGAAAAGAGTTTACGATATCCTGTCTGAAGACCTTAGTGGAAGGAAATCCGGATATTTCCTTCCGCTTTATTGTGACGGATGATAACAGCAGCGATGGAACGCAGGATGCCTTGGGAGAATTGGGATATTCTCTGATACTTCTTTCCGGAGACGGGCAGTTATTTTGGAATGGCGGCATGTATAAGGCATTGGAGTATGCATTGCGTTCTGAAGACAGAACAGATTATTATATGTTGGTGAATGATGATGTGAAGTTCTTGGAAGGTGCGATTGAGAAGCTGGTTGTAAGGCAGCAGGAGGCTACGGATGCGGAGCGTGCAGTGATTGTGGGGGCGACTGCGGATAAGAACGGGAACACCAGCTATGGCGGAACACGTCTGTTATCCAAACATTTTGCAAAGTTTGCTCTGATAGAGCCTTCCGAAGAATACGTTTCCTGCGATACGTTCAATGGAAACTGCGTATTGATACCGCAGAATGTATTTTTTGAGGTGGGAAATGTTGATGCGCTGTATCGTCACAGTATGAGTGATTACGATTACGGTATGAGAATGAGAAGAGAGGGGATTTCCTTATATAATTCAGCAGAGCATGTAGGTATCTGCGAAGACAACGATATCACGGGTTCCTGGAGAGATGCATCGTTGCCAAGAAAGGTGCGCTTGCAGAAAAAGGAATCACCGAAGGGCTTGCCAAGAAGAGACTGGTTTTATTTTGTGCGGAAAAATTATGGGCTTTTTTCGGCACTTTATCATAGTATAACACCGTATCTGAGGATACTTCTGGGAAAATAATCTGCAATATTTGACGAATGTTAGGAGAATTATGGAAAATTGATTTGCATAGTCGGTTGCGCTATGCTATAATTCGCATGATGTAAAGAGTTCTTTTAGTTTTTGAGAGGTAGTTATGGAGAACGTAAGAAGAAAAAATAAAATGATAGAAGTGTACAGTATTCTTATTATGGATATGATTTGTGTACTTGTATCATATGTACTTGCTTTGCTTATAAGAGACAATATAGCCGAGGGTGTGCAAAGCTTCCAGGCGCATTTCCTTGGAGGGGTATGTCTGCTTGTTATGTGTATGGTGTATAATCTGTTTTTTGATGGTAATCGTAATTTCTTTACAAGAGATAAGTTTAGAGAGATTACATACGTTATCAGATATACCTTTATCGTAATTGTTGGTCTGGTTATGATATTATTCCTGGCTAAGCAGATTTATGCGTTTTCCAGATTTGTATTTATTGCGTTTGCAGTACTGCATATCGTGATTACATGGTGTGTGCATGTGCTTTTCAAAAAGTATATGTTAGAGTGGTATCGTAAGAGTGAGAATAATGCCAAAATGATTTTGGTTACCAATATCGTAATGGCTCCGGAGGTTGTGAAAAAGCTGAAGGAGGAAAAAACTTACGAGTATGATTTGACGGCAGTTGCAATCTATGATGAGGAGAAGAAGCTGGAGTCGGTAGAGGATGTGCCGGTTGTTGCCTGTGCAAAGGATTTATATGAGGTAGTATGCCAGATGGCTGTAGACGAGGTGTTTATTTGCCTTCCGGGTGTACCTACTCTTGAAATTCGTGAGATGGTAAAGCGTTTCGAGGAGATGGGACTGGTATGTCATTATAATGTTGATATTTTCAGCCATGTAAGTCCGAATACATATGTACAGAGAATTGCAGGTTATTCAGTAATTTCCTTTGCGATTCAGTCAATGGATTCCAGACGACTGTTGATTAAGCGTCTGATTGATATTGTAGGTTCCTTGGTCGGAATTATTATTACATGTATCCTGACACCGTTTGTGGCACTGGCAATCAAGCTTGAGTCTCCGGGACCTGTATTTTTCTCTCAGACCAGAATCGGTAAGAATGGCAGAAGATTCAAGATATGGAAGTTCCGTTCCATGTATATCGATGCCGAGGAGCGTAAAAAAGAGCTTCAGGCGCAGAATGAAGTAAAGGGTCTGATGTTCAAGATGGAGAATGACCCGCGTATTACGAAGGTTGGTAAGTTTATTCGTAAGACCAGTATTGATGAGACACCGCAGTTTTTCAATATTTTCAAGGGCGATATGAGTTTAATCGGTACCCGTCCGCCAACAGTAGATGAGTTTGAGCAGTACAGCGGTTATTACAGAAGACGTTTGTCTATTACACCGGGATTAACCGGTATGTGGCAGGTGAGCGGCAGAAGCGATATTCAGGACTTTGATGAGATTGTTAAGCTGGACTTGGAGTATATTGATAATTGGTCACTTAGACTGGATATGAAGATTTTATTTATGACGGTATATACCGTTTTATTAGGAAAGGGCTCAAAATAGCCCTTTCTTTTTTGCGTTTCATTGGGTATAATGTACTCTGTAGATTTCTATTTGGCGGATACGCTATAGCACAGAAATACGTAGTATTTCTGTGCTTGACTCATGGTGCGCCTGGCGGCGCACGTTTCTAATGGGTGAAAGTCCCTAATCCGCCCTAGTA
>CAYLWP010000063.1:0-13137 GCA_964387365.1 uncultured Roseburia sp.
CCGACTTATCGTTTTGGGTATAGAGGGCTTAAAAAGTACCTCCTATACCCAATGGCATTGAAACAGTAGGTTTGCTAAAGCTGAGAGACAAATTTCGCAGTATTGGACTGTCAACCCAAAGTCAAAACATTCCCCACTAAACCTGAATTTGACAAAGAAAGGATGACTATGATGAAGAAAGGATTGTCAGCGTCAACGTTGAAGTGGATTGCGATAGTGTCCATGCTGATAGATCATTATGCGATTGCAGTCTATTGGCAGCAGGAGCAGCATGTATACGAGGTTTACAGGGTGCTTCGATATATGGGGAGAATTGCTTTTCCAATCTATTGCTTTCTGTTGGTAGAGGGATTCTTTCATACGAAAAATATTAAGAAGTATATCGGAAGATGCTTTCTTTTCGCGCTGATATCCGAGATACCCTATGATATGGCCATTCGGGGAAAGGTTTTTGACCCGGAGCAGCAGAATGCATACTTTACATTGGTTACGGGATTGTGTACTATGTATGCATTGAACAGGATTAAGGGTGTGGAGCTTACGGACACATTAAAGAGACTGGGCTGCATTGCGATTGGTGCGGGGGTCGCACAGATTCTTGATTTTGATTATCATTATCTGGGTGTGCTGTTTATTGTGATGTTTTATTTCTTTAAGGTGGTGAATCCGCCGCATAAGGATATAGTCGGAGCAGTAGCCTTTTCGTATGAGATTACGGCGCCGTTAGCATTTGTTCCGATTCATTTATATGACGGCAGGCGCGGACAAAGGATGAAGTACTTCTTTTATCTGGTATATCCGTTACACTTGGCAGTATTCGGGGTAATCAGATTATATTTATAAAATGGGAGTTGAGAGAGATACTGAAAAAAATAGGAATGGTTTTTAATACGATAGCGATTATTGCAGGAATAGTCGGATTTATTTCTTCGATTTTTCTGCAGGATTCAATGATAAGGGGATATTCCTTTCTTGTTTTTACGATTAGTTCGTTCATAGCCTGGATATGCAGGAAAAATTATAAAAGATGGTTTCGAGACTTGTTGGATTATTTTAACTTGCTTGATTTGTTTTGTTAAAGAGGAGACGAAGTATGTACACATATGAAACAAGAGTAAGATACTCAGAAGTAGATAACAGGCTGATACTGACACCGCAGGCGTTGGCAAAGTATCTGCAGGATACCTGCATTTTTGATGCGGAGAGCGGAAAAATCAATATTGAGTATCTGAATCGGAGGAAGCTGGCGTGGGTGCTCAGCTCATGGCAGATTGTGGTGGAGAGAATGCCGCGCCTGAATGAAAAGATTAAGATTACTACCGTGCCGTATGCGTTTAAGGGCTTTATCGGTTATCGTAACTTTTGGATAGAGGATGAGCAGGGCGTCTGCATCGTGAAGGCGGCAACGATATGGACACTGTTAAATATAGAAGAAGTAAAGCCTTTTATGCCGGATGAAGAAATTCTGGCAGGCTATCCGCTGGGCGAGAAGCTTGATATGGACTATACACCGAGAAAAATAACATTGGAAGGTGAAGGAGAAACCGGACAAAGCCATACGGTTTACAGAACGCAGATTGATACGAATCATCATCTGAACAATTCAGAATACATCAATCTGGCATATGCATATCTGCCGGAGAACTGTACGGTGAAGCAGATTCGCGCAGAATATAAAAAGGCGGCATATCTTGGCGAAGAGATTACGCCGGTTGTTTATGCGAATCAGGGAAAACTGCAGGTGCAGCTGGGTGACGCGCAGGGCAGCCCGTATGCTGTAGTGGAGTTTAGCTATGAGTAAGTGGATGGTAGCAGCAAAAAGAGCTGATTTTCAAAAAATGGCGCAGGAATTTCATATCAGTCCTGTGCTTGCAAGAATCATACGCAACCGAGATGTGATTACAGAAGAGGAAATGCGTAAGTTTTTAACGGGAACGATGGATGATTTGTATGCGCCGGAACTGTTAAAGGATATGGATAAGGCGGTAGATATCCTGGTTGCCAAGGTGGCAGAAAAAAAGAAAATCCGTATTATCGGTGATTATGATATTGACGGTGTGTGCTCGACCTATATTTTATATAAGGGACTGACTTACTGTGGTGCAGTGGTTGATACGGCAATACCGCATCGAATGAAGGACGGTTATGGACTTAATGAGAATCTCGTTCGGGAAGCCTACGATTCGGGGGCGGATATGATTTTAACCTGTGATAACGGAATTGCGGCATTTTCGCAGATAGAGTATGCCAATTCCCTTGGCATGACAGTGGTAATTACCGACCATCATGAGGTGCCTTATGAGGAGACAGACGGTAAGAGGCGTTATATCATTCCGCCTGCGGCGGCAGTGGTAGACCCCAAGCAGGAGGATTGCGGTTACCCTTTTTCTGAAATCTGTGGAGCCGTGGTTGCTTATAAGGTGATTCTTGCACTGGTTGCAAAAATGCAGCAGACAGACTGGGGTCAGGTAATGAAGTCAGAGCTTGGCTTAGAGCTGATGGAATTTGCGGCCTTTGCAACGATTGGTGACGTAATGGAGCTGAGGGATGAGAATCGTATTATTGTGAAAAGCGGTCTTTCTCTGATGAAAAATACAAGAAATATCGGTTTAAAGGCATTGATGGATGCAACAGGAACGGAACCGCAGAATGTCAAGCCGTATACGATTGGCTTTGTACTTGGACCATGCCTGAATGCAACGGGAAGACTGGATACGGCGGTGAGTGCCTTAGAGCTTTTTCAGGCAGAGGACAGGGCTGTGGCGGCTACGATTGCCGGCAATCTCAAGTCCATGAATGACAGCCGTAAGGAGCTGACACTGGATGGTGTAGAGGAGGCGATTGCCCAGATTGAAGAGCGGGGATACGACAAGGATAAAGTACTTGTTGTTTATCTTCCGACGGTGCACGAAAGTCTTGCAGGTATTATAGCAGGAAGAATCCGTGAGAAATACGGAAAGCCAACCTTTGTGTTGACTGCTGCGGAGGATGGAGTAAAGGGTTCCGGACGTTCTATTGATGCCTTTCATATGTATGATGAGATGACTAAGTGTAAGGAGCTGTTTACCAAATACGGTGGACACAAGCTGGCGGCAGGCTTATCATTGGAAGCAGAAAATGTCGATAAGCTTCGCACTGTGATGAATGAGAACTGCACCTTGGCACCGGAGGATTTTGAGGAAAAGGTGTTAATCGATGTACCGATGCCGATGGAATATGCAACCATTTCCTTTATCGAAGAGTTAGAGCAGCTAGAGCCGTTTGGCAATGGTAACCCGAAGCCTTTGTTTGCGCAAAAAGAGGTACGCTTTATCAAGGGAAAAATCCTTGGGCAGAACAGAAATGTCGGGAAATATACCGTTGCCGATGAAGTTGGTAAAATCTATGAGATGATTTATTTTGGCGATATCGAAGCCTTTAATGACTACATGCGGACAAAGTTTGGAGATGCGAGTGTAGACAGTCTGTATTACGGAAGCTGTCAGGATATCAGCATGTCCGTGGCATACTATCCTGATATCAACGAGTTCAGGGGAAATGTTTCGGTACAGATGGTGATGAAGTATTATCAGTAGAGCAGTAGGATGCCCAAATCGGTATTCTTGGCCTGTAGTTTTCATAGTTTGTTTAGAAATATAAGTTTTATTTTATGATTGCTACACACTTTTGACACATTTTAGAGGTATAGTGATATTCAGATAGTTGAAACACTCACTATCTCCCCCCTCATAAGAAATACAGTAAAGACTCGGCCACTCCGCCGGGTCTTTGCGTTTTATAAACGTTTGGAATCGCTTGCCCGATGTTCTTGAAATTGAAAATTGTATATGGTATTCTTTAGGGTAGGGTTCAATATAATATCATTAACCGGACGGTTAGAGAATGGAGCGTGCGATATGGTGAAATGTAGTGATTTATTAAAAGGACTTGAGTATGAATGTATCAAGGGCAGTGTTGACGTAGAGATATCTGAGATTGTAAATGATTCCAGAAGAGTTACGAAAGACTGTCTTTTTCTATGTATAGAGGGTGCAAACTTCGATGCCCATAAGTTTGCTGCTGATGTGGTAAAGGCAGAGGCGGCGGTCCTTGTTGTCAGCAAGGAAGTGGAAATACCGGAGGATGCACAGGTTACCGTGATTAAGGTGAAGGATACCCGTTATGCGATGGCATTTATCGCAGCAGCTTACTATGGTAATCCGGCAGACAGCATGAAGATTATCGGTGTAACAGGCACTAAGGGTAAGACAACAACTACTTATCTTGTAAAGAGTATTTTAGAAAACGCAGGATATAAGGTTGGACTGGTTGGAACAATTGAAACCATTATCGGCGATAAAACGATACCGTCCTGTAATACAACGCCGGAATCACTGGTACTGCAGGAGTATTTTAAGAAGATGAAGGATGCAGGCTGTGATGCGGTTGTTATGGAGGTTTCCTCACAGGGACTGATGCTGCACAGAACACAGGGCTTTGTATTTGATTATGGTATTTTTACGAATATGGAACCGGATCATATCGGACCGAATGAGCATTCTTCCTTTGAGCAGTACATGGAGTGTAAGGGCATGTTGTTCAAGCAGTGTAAGGTTGGTATTGTAAACTGTGATGACAAGCATTGGAAGACTGTTCTTGAGGGACACACCTGTGAGCTGGAAACCTATGGATTTAGCGAGGATGCCGATTTACGCGCAAGCGATTTGAAGCTGGTAACAGGTGCGGGCTATCTGGGTATTGATTTTAAGGTATCAGGTCTGCTTAATATGGAGATAGAGGCACATCTTCCAGGTAAGTTCAGTGCCTATAATGCGTTGACTGCCATTGCAATCTGCAGACATTTTTATGTCAGTGATGAGGATATCAAAAAGGCTATGCTGACTGCAAAGGCAAAGGGAAGAATCGAGATGGTTAAGGTTGCGGATAACTTTACCCTGATGATTGACTATGCGCATAATGCCATGGCACTGGAAAGCCTTCTGACTACCTTAAAGGAATATAGTCCGAACCGCCTGATATGCTTGTTTGGCTGTGGAGGAAACCGTTCCAGTCTCAGACGTTATGAAATGGGTGAGGTGAGCGGAAAGCTGGCAGACCTTACCATTATTACCTCGGATAATCCAAGATTTGAAGACCCGCAGGATATTATTGATGATATCAAGGTGGGAATTGATAAGACGGATGGCAGATATGTGGAAATCTGCGACAGAAAGGAAGCCATCCGTTATGCCATTACACATGGCGGAGATGGGGATATCATTGTGCTTGCCGGCAAGGGACATGAGGATTATCAGGAGATTAAGGGTGAAAAGCATCCGATGGATGAGAGAATACTGATACAACAGATTTTAGAGGAGCTAAAAGAAAATTAGAGGATGAAGGGCATATTTGCTAATATTATTGTAGATATATCACATGAAAAGGTTGACAGACCGTTTCAATACAGAGTGCCTGACGAACTGATGGGGAAGCTGGAGGCCGGTATGTCGGTCATGATTCCCTTTGGTAAGGGGAATAAGCTGATTAAGGGCTATGTGATGGAACTGACAGATACGCCGGAATACGAGGTATCCAAGCTGAAATATGTGGATTCTGTTGTGAAAGGCGGAGTTAATGCACAGGCAGATTCCCTCAGGCTTGCGTGGTGGATTAAGGAACACTACGGCTCCACGATGATAGCGGCGTTAAAAACGGTATTACCTGTAAAACAGAAGCTGAAACAGGTAGTTAAGAAAACCATATGCTGTCTGGTCGATTCCGATACGGCGCTTGCAAAAAGCGGGGAATTTGAAAAAAAGCATCAGACTGCCAAGGCAAGACTGATGCGCGAGCTGGCACAGCAGCCGATGCTTCCGCAGCTTCTGGTCACAGGTAAGCTGAACGTTACAACGCAGACGATTCGTTCTCTGGAACAGGCAGGGCTGGTCAGTGTGACGCAGGAGAATGTGTATCGTAATGCGTTGCCGGATACTTCGGACAATCACTGGAATACCGGTGCAAAAAAACAGCTTTCCGGGGAACAGCAGGCAGTCGTAGACTCCATTATGCAGGAATTCCGACAGGGAATCAGAGATACCTATCTGCTTCGCGGCGTGACAGGAAGTGGCAAGACAGAAGTATATATGGAGCTGATAGAGAACGTCATTGCAGAGGGGAAGCAGGCAATTGTCCTGATACCGGAGATTGCACTGACCTATCAGACACTGCTTCGCTTTTATCAGAGATTCGGTGACAGGGTATCCGTTATGAATTCCAAGCTGTCGCCCGGTGAGCGCTCCGACCAGTTTGAACGGGCGTCCAAGGGAGAAATTGATATTATGATAGGTCCCCGTTCTGCGCTATTTATACCGTTTGAACGTTTGGGACTGATTATTATAGATGAGGAGCATGAGGCAAGCTATAAAAGTGAAACCATGCCGAAGTATCATGCCAGAGAGGTTGCAAAGGAAATCTGTTGCATGAAGTCAGCCAGTCTTTTGCTTGGTTCGGCAACGCCGTCGTTAGAGTCTTACTATCAGGCAAGAGAAAACAGAATGAAGATTTTCTATTTAAATAACAGGCTGACAGGAGGAGAACTCCCAAACGTGCATATTGTAGATTTGCGCGAGGAACTGAGGCAGGGCAATCGTTCTGTTTTCAGCAGAAGGTTAAGAGAGCTCTTAGAGGACAGACTGAATAAGGGGCAGCAGAGTATGCTCTTTTTAAACAGAAGAGGCTTTGCGGGCTTTGTATCCTGCAGGGCATGTGGACATGTTATGAAGTGTCCGCATTGTGATGTTTCGCTTTCGGAGCATAAAAACGGTAAGCTGGTTTGTCACTATTGCGGCTATGAAACACCACAGGTTACCAAGTGTCCGCAGTGCGGTTCCAAATATATTCTGGGCTTCCGCGCAGGAACGCAGCAGATAGAAGAGATGCTTTTAAAAGAGTTTCCGCAGGCAAGGGTGCTTCGCATGGATGCCGATACGACAAAGAGCAAGGATAGCTATGAGAAGATTCTTTCGCAGTTTGCCAATGAAGAGGCAGATATTCTGGTGGGAACGCAGATGATTGTCAAGGGGCATGACTTCCCGAAGGTAACGCTTGTCGGCGTGATTGCGGCAGATATGTCACTGCATGTAGGTGATTACAGGGCTGCGGAGAGAACCTTTCAGCTCCTGACACAGGCGGCAGGAAGAGCAGGAAGAAGCACGCTTCCGGGTGAGGTTGTCATACAGACCTACCAGCCGGAGCATTACTCAGTGGTACACGCGGCGAATCAGGATTATGAGGGCTTTTATGAGGAAGAGATTGCGTATCGTGATCTGATGATGTATCCGCCGGTTGCCAATATGATGGCAATTCTGGTATTATCAAATGATGAGCTGACCTGTATGGCACATGCCAACGAGCTTGCAGATGCCATAAAGCAGCATTTTGCAGGAGAGAGAGTATCGGTAATCGGTCCGGCGGCAGCTACCATTGGGAAAATCAACGATATATACCGCAATATCATCTATGTGAAGCATAGGAATTATGAAGTGTTGGTTCAAATCAAGGATGAGCTGGAGACATTCATGGCAGAGCGGGAATGGAATGCGGATACCATACAGTTTGATTTTAATCCGATGAGTGCTTACTAAGTGTTATTCATCAGTCGGTTTTACAGAATATGAAATATAACTATGAAGGTGATGAATAGTTACAAAATAAATACAGAGAGGAAAGAAAACAATGGCAATAAGAACAATCAGAGAAATGGGTGATCCGGTATTAAACAAGGTTTCAAAGGAGGTAACAGAGGTTGCTCCGAGAATCAGGGATTTAATCGAGGATATGTTTGAAACGATGTATGATGCATGCGGTGTTGGGCTTGCAGCTCCGCAGGTAGGTATTTTAAAGAGAATTGTGGTAGTGGATATTACGGGAGAAGATCCGATTCTTTTGATTAATCCGCGTATTGTGGAGGCATCCGGTGAGCAGACAGGTAATGAGGGCTGCTTAAGTGTACCGGGTAAGTCAGGTGTGGTAACAAGACCAAACTATGTTAAGGTTGTTGCACAGGATGAGAATCTGGAAACCTTTGAAATCGAGGGAACAGAATTGCTTGCAAGAGCCTTTTGTCACGAGCTGGAGCACCTTGACGGTCACCTTTATGTAGAAAAGGTAGAAGGTGAGCTGGTAGACGTACAGCCTTATGATGAGGACGAAGAGGATTTTGAAGAATAAAGAGGTGGACGATGAAGGTAGTATTTATGGGAACGCCTGACTTTGCAGTAGGAGCATTGGAAGCAATCATTCAGGCAGGACATGAGGTTACGGCAGTGGTGACACAGCCGGATAAGCCAAAGGGAAGAAGCGGTCAGATGCAGTTTCCTCCGGTAAAGGAATGTGCAGTAAAGTATGGGATTCCGGTATTTCAGCCAATTAAGGTTAAGGAACCTGAAGCGGTAGAGACACTTCGCGGCTTTGAAGCAGATATTTTTGTGGTAGCGGCATTCGGACAGATTTTGTCTAAGGAAATATTGGATATGCCACGCCTTGGCTGCGTGAATATTCATGCGTCTCTTTTGCCCAAATATAGAGGGGCGGCACCGATTAACTGGGTTATCATTGACGGAGAACAGGAGACAGGTGTTACCATTATGCAGATGAACGAGGGCCTTGATACCGGGGATATGCTTACAAAAACGGTGGTGCCGATTAAAAAAAAGGAAACGGCGGAGACTTTATTCGATAAGCTTGCCAAGGCAGGTGCCAAGTTAATTGTTGAAACACTTCCTAAGCTGGAAAAGGGTGAGATTACACCGATTCCGCAGGAGGATGAAAAGTCTTGCTACGCAAAGATTATGAAGAAAACTTTGGGTAAGATTGACTGGAGCAGGGACGCGGCTTCGATTGAAAGACTTGTCAGAGGCTTGAATTCCTGGCCAAGTGCATATACCTTTGTTGGAGGAAAGAGCCTTAAGCTCTGGGATTGTGATGTTTTGGAAGAGACAGTAGCAGAAGAACCGGGAACAATTGTAAGAGTAAATAAGGATTCCGTTGATGTGGCAACAGGCAATGGAGTACTCAGAATCCTTGAGCTGCAGCTTGAGGGAAAAAAGAGAATGGATACGAAATCATTCCTGCTTGGTAATGCATGGAAAGCCGGAATGATGTTAGGGCAGGAATAAGCAGTAAGCCTGCCTGAGTGTGTTGTATAAAGAGAGGAGAATTTATATGCCGTATTATTATTATGGATTTGACCCAACCTATATTTTAGTGTTAATCGGTGCGATTGCTTCTGTTATCGCATCCTCAATGGTGCAGTCTACCTACAACAGATATGTAAGGGAAAGAAGCATATCCGGTATGACAGGAGCACAGGTAGCGGAAATGATTCTGCGTAATAAGGGCATTACGGATGTCAGAGTAGAGCATGTCAGGGGGAATCTGACAGACCATTATGACCCGAGAACAAAGGTTGTGAAGCTTTCTGACAGCGTGTATGGTTCTGCGTCGGTGGCAGCACTGGGTGTTGCCGCACATGAGTGTGGTCATGTTATCCAGCATCATGAAAGTTACCTGCCGTTAAAGATTAGAAGCACACTGGTTCCAGCGGCTAATTTCGGTTCCAAGGCAGGCATCCCGATTATTCTGCTTGGTGTGATTTTCGGATATAATCCTGTACTGGTGCAGATTGGTATCTGGGTGTTCTCCCTTGCTGTTTTATTCCAGCTGGTTACGCTTCCGGTAGAGTTTAATGCCTCAAGCCGTGCGCTTGCATGCTTAGAGCAGTACGGTATTGTAACAAGAGAGGAAAGGTCGAAAAGTGCCAAGGTATTACGGGCAGCAGCCATGACCTATGTGGCGGCGGCAGCGTCATCTATTTTACAGCTGCTTCGTCTCGTTATGCTGTTTGGCGGAAGAAGGAGAGACGACTAAGCATGAAGCAGGAGCAGGTGAATTTACGCCAGCTGGTTATGGATATGCTGCTTGCGACTACGGTTTCACAGGAGAACAAGCCGGCAGAGTACAGCCATGTCATAATCAGAGATGTGTTAAATAAATATAATTATCTTTCCGGACAGGAAAAGGCATTTATGAAAAGGCTTTTTGAGGGAACACTGGAACGAATGATAGAGCTTGATTACTGTATCGACCGGTTTTCCAAGGTAAAGGTGCAGAAGATGAAGCCGGTGATCCGCACCATTATGCGAATGAGCGTGTATCAGATTCTCTATATGGATAGCGTACCGGATTCGGCGGTATGTAACGAGGCAGTAAAGCTTGCGGGCAAGAAGGGCTTTTCTACGCTGAAGGGCTTTGTAAACGGTGTACTTCGTAACATTGCCAGAAATAAGGCTATTCCTTATCCGGATCCGAAAAAGGATTATGTACAATGGCTTTCCGTGACCTATTCCATGCCGGAATGGATTGTAAAGATGTGGCTGGAACAGTTGGGCAAGGAAAAAACAAAGCTTCTTTTGGAGGGACTTTTAGTAGAGCATCCGGTTACGCTTCGTTTTCGTAAGGATACCGGGGATGTGGTAAAGGCGGCATTAGAGGCACAGGGCGGAACTTTGGAGCCGCACCCGTATCTGCCGTATGCCTACCGCATTGCAAAAACAGACGATATCAGCAGACTGCCGGGCTATGAGGAGGGTGCGTTTGTCGTTCAGGACGTGAGTTCTATGCTGGCAGTAGAGGCAGCAGGAATCAGGCCGGGGATGAAAATACTTGATATTTGTGCCGCACCGGGCGGTAAGTCCATGCTTGCGGCAGATAAGCTTGCGGGAACAGGCGAAGTTGAGGCAAGGGATATTTCGGAATATAAGGTTTCTTTGATGCAGGAAAATTTTGAACGTTGTAAGCTGGAGAATGTGAAGGCTGTCTGCAAGGATGCAACGGTATTGGATGAGAACAGGCTGGAGCAGGCAGACCTTGTGATTGCGGATGTACCGTGTTCGGGACTCGGTGTAATCGGTAAAAAGCGCGATATCAAGTATAAGATGACACTGGAAGCCGTGAAGGATATCATTGCCTTGCAGGAGCAGATTCTTGATAAGGCAGTAGCCTATGTAAAGCCGGGCGGACTCCTGCTTTTCAGCACCTGTACGATAAATCGCGATGAAAATGAAGCGCATGCAAAGCTTTTGCAGGATAAGTACGATATGATACCGGTATCTCTGGATGATACCTTGCCGGAGGTGCTGCATTCCGAGACTACGGCAAAGGGATATTTGCAGCTTTTGCCCGGAATCCACGACACGGACGGCTTTTTTATCAGTGTATTCCGGAAAAAATAAATCAGATTATGGAATGATACACCGGTCATTTTTGAGGTTGCCGGAAAGTCATGAAACAGTCACAGAAAAAAGGATAAGTATATGAAGGATATAAAATCACTCACGTTGGAAGAGTTAAAAGTAGAGATGGAAGCGATGGGCGAAAAAGCATTTCGTGCCAAACAGCTCTATGAGTGGATGCATATAAAGCTTGCAAGAGGCTATGAGGAAATGACGAATATTCCCAAAAGTCTGATAGCAAAGTGTGAGGAACACTTTACCTATACTTCGGTGAAGGAAGTGATGGTGCAGACCTCTGCCATTGACGGAACGAAAAAGTTTTTATTCGAG
The DNA here is from genome assembly GCA_964387365.1 of uncultured Roseburia sp. Lineage (GTDB taxonomy): Bacteria > Bacillota > Clostridia > Lachnospirales > Lachnospiraceae > COE1. The sequence goes on from CAYLWP010000063.1 coordinate 11,601, forward strand.
CTTGCGGACGGAAACTATGTGGAAAGTGTATGGATGAAGTATCATCATGGTAATTCTGTTTGTATTTCCTCGCAGGTTGGCTGTCGAATGGGCTGCCGCTTTTGTGCGTCTACGCTGGATGGCTTAGAGCGTTCTCTTTTGCCGGGTGAGATGTTAGATCAGATTTATGCAATATCAAGAGCAACGGGTGAGCGTGTATCGAACGTTGTTGTTATGGGAACAGGGGAACCGCTGGATAATTATGATAATCTTGTGCAGTTTCTGAAGATGCTTTCCGATGAGAACGGCTTACATATCAGCCAGAGAAATATCACTGTATCTACCTGTGGTATCGTGGAAAATATGCGGCGTCTGGCAGATGAAAAGTTGCAGATTACACTTGCGTTGTCCCTTCATGGCTCCACGCAGGAAAAAAGAGCAGAGCTGATGCCGATTGCAAGAAAATATCAGATTCAGGAGGTGATTGATGCCTGTCGCTACTATTTTGAAAAGACAGGGCGAAGAATTACCTTTGAATACAGCTTAGTGGGTGGCGTAAACGATACGAATGAGGATGCAGAGAATCTTTGCAGACTGGTGGAGGATTTGAACTGTCACATCAATCTGATTCCGGTGAATCCGATTAAGGAGAGGGATTTTATCGAATCAGAGCGCAGGGACATTCAGAATTTCCAAAATAAACTTGAAAAAAAACATATTAATGTTACTATAAGAAGAGAAATGGGGAGAGATATCGACGGAGCCTGTGGACAGCTTCGTAGGAGAGTCTCCGCCGAAAGGACAGCAGATTAACGGATTGGAGGAGAACCGATTGAAGTCATTTGCGATTACTGACGTAGGAAAAAGGCGGGAATTGAATGAAGATTACATCTATACTTCGGATAAAACAGTTGGTAATTTATCTAATCTTTATATTGTCGCTGACGGAATGGGAGGACACAATGCAGGAGACTACGCTTCCAAACATACGGTAGAGAAGGTTGTTGAGACAATAGCCGCACTGCATGAGGAAACCGACGATAGGCAGATTATCACGGAAGCGATTGACAGGGCAAATGGTTACATATATGAGAAGGCAAAAGAGGACAGCAGTCTGAGCGGCATGGGAACCACTCTGGTTGTTGCAACCTGTAAGGACGATGTAGTCACGGTAGCAAATATCGGAGACAGCAGAATGTACATTGTCAATCGGGAAATCAGACAGATTACCAAGGATCATTCTTTGGTAGAAGAGATGATTACTATGGGAGGCATTGACAGAGAGGCGGCAAGAAACCACCCGGATAAGAATATTATTACAAGGGCAATCGGGGTCAGGGAATATGTAATGGCTGATTTTTTCACAGCCGCGCTGGAAAAAGGAGATAAACTTTTGTTATGCTCCGATGGTTTGACGAATATGCTTAAGGATGACGAGATACACCACATTATTGCGAGTAATGATGAGTTGGAGACTGCGGCAAGAGAACTGATTGCTGCGGCAAATGCAAATGGTGGACGTGATAATATAGCAGTGGTTCTGGTAGAACCGTTTGGA
>CAYLWP010000064.1:0-13030 GCA_964387365.1 uncultured Roseburia sp.
AAAAACAAGATATCGGATTATCATGAAGGGATTAGAGCTTCATGAATAATTCGGGATAAATTTTGAACTGTTAGTAGACTGATTTTTTGATTAGAACAGATGCCAGGAGAGCAAGGTAGAGATGCCTTGCTTTTTCTATTCTTTATGGATTTCAAGGGTGTAACACAATAAAATGAGAAAAAGTCACATTTAAATGTTGATTTTTATTAAGAACTGAATATAATAGAAAGTAGAAAAGAAGGTGAGGTAGCAATTATGTTAATACAATTTAATTTTAAAAATTTCAAATCATTTAGAGAAGAAGCTACTTTGGATTTGTCAGCAGCAAAGATGACAGAGTTTTCAGACAGAGTTGTAACGATAGGTAGTGAGAAGATATTGCCGGTTGCTGCCATTTATGGAGCAAATGCAAGCGGAAAGTCCAACATATATAATGCATTCGAATACATGGCAGAGTATGTTGTGGATTCTTTTAAGTATGGAGATGAAGAGGAAAACTTTGAGGAGTTCAGACCAACCCCATTCTTGTTTGATTCGACATCAGCAGATGCAGAATCTAGCTTTGAAGTGTACTTTACTTTACCGGGCGACAAGGCGGAGAGAACCTATAACTATGGTTTCTGTGTTGGTAAGGAAGGTGTCACAGAGGAGTGGTTGAATTCCAAAGCAAAGACTGCGAGAAAGTATAGTACAGTGTTTTATCGTGGAACTTCTGATAGTGAATTAGATTTATCCGGATTTCCAAGGAGCAGCAGAGATAATATCCAGGTTGCACTGGAAAAGCAGGTTCTTATCATATCGTTGGGTGCAAAACTCAAGATTGCTAAGTGTAAGGCAATTAGAGATTGGTTCCTCGCAAATGAATTTGCTGATTTCGGTGACCCTGTGACAAATTTCTTCTTACATCGAAGATTGCCAAAGGGATTTGTAGAGGATAAGACGGTTCAGCAGAAGGTTGTGGAATACTTTGCATCCTTTGATGAGCACATTAAGGATTTCAGAATTGAAAGGGTTCCTCATGATGGAGAATCGAAGGAGGATACTTATAAAATCAATGCACTTCACAAGATGATTGATTCAGATGAAATGGCTGAAATTCCATTAAGTTTTGAGTCTGCGGGAACATTGAAAATGTTTGCCTTGTATCCGGAACTACAGGAAGTATTGGAAAAGGGTAGCGTATTCTTTATCGATGAATTGAATGCTCGTTTGCATCCGTTGCTTGTGAGAAACTTTATACTTACATTCTTAAATCCGAAAATCAACACAAATCATGCGCAGTTGGTATTCACAACCCACGATACATGGCAACTCTCTAATCAGTTGTTGCGTCGTGATGAAATCTGGTTTGTAGAAAAGGATGCAAGAGGTTTATCTACCTTGTACTCATTGGCTGATTTTGTGGATGAGGATGGAGTTCGCATTCGTAAGGATGAAAGCTACGAGAAGAATTACCTACTTGGAAAGTATGGTGCAATCCCTGACTTAAAGAGTATTGATATGTTTAGGGAGGAGTAGGGATGGCAAAAAAAGATAGAACAGGTAACAGAAAGATTCGTGAACAAAGGAAACAATTCAAGGTGCCTGAGTTAGGTTACTATTTGATTGTTACAGATACAGAAGCTACAGAGCGTTGTTTCTTTACGGGAATTCATCAGGCTTTGCCAGAAGAGGTTAGAAACAAGCTTGTCATTAAGGTTGTGGAAACGAAGACTCGAGTCATGATTGATAAATGCTTGGAACTCACGGCTTATGAAGCACAGTACCGTATTCCATGGATTGTGTTTGATAGAGACCAAGTGCAAGGATTTGACGAGATTATTGCTGAGGCGAAGCGTAAAGGCATAGAAGTAGGCTGGTCTAATCCATGCTTTGAAATTTGGATGTATGCCTACTTTGGCTCTATGCCGGCGATTCAAGATTCTTGGACATGTTGCTCGGAGTTTGGACGAGTATATGAAAGTAAAACCGGACAGAAGTATTCCAAGGCAGATGAAAAGATGTATGGAAAACTTTGCATGGCGGGAGATGAAGAAAAAGGCTATACAGATAGCACAGCAGAAGTTGGAGCAGTGTAAAAGGGAAGGTAAAAAGAAACCATCAGAGATGTGGCCGTGTACGACGCTGCATAAGCTGGTGGGGGAGATAAAGGGGAAAGCAAAGTGATTAATTATTGAAAATAAGATTGTTCAAATATGCAGATAATGTCTATCTGACTAGTAGAAAAATCTTAAGAGTCGTGGTATACTAACAATGTGTCATGTCACGACTCTTTGGAAAGGAGTTTATCATGAAAGATTTAAAGAGACGTGACAATAAAGGTAGGATTCTTCAGACAGGAGAATCTCAGGATCCATCAGGAAGATATGTGTACAAATATGTAGATGCAATGGGAAAGCGAAAGTCACTTTACAGCTGGAGATTAACACAGACTGACGTGACCCCTGCAGGAAAGAAACATGATATACCTCTCAGAGAGAAAGAAAAAAAGGTTCAGATTGAACTGATGAGAGGTATAAGAGCAGAGGAAATGACGGTTTGTGAGTTGGTGGAACGCTATTTGGCAACCAAGACCGGTGTGAAGCATAACACTGCAGCGAATTATAAGTTTGTGCAGAACATACTGGCGAAGGAGACCTTTGGGAAAAAGAAAATCAATAATGTAAGATTATCGGATGCAAAATTATTCTTGATTAAGCTTCAGAATGATGGCAGGGGATACAGCTCCATTCATTCGATTCGAGGAGTTCTTCGACCTGCATTTCAGATGGCAGTAGATGATGAGATGTTGGTTAGGAATCCTTTTGAGTTTCAGCTGGCTACCGTGGTTGTAAACGATAGCGTTACCAGAGAAGCGATTTCCAGAGCAGATGAGAGAAAGTTCCTTAATTTTATCCAGGAAGACTCGTATTACAATAGATATTATGATGCGTTCTTCATTCTGTTTACGACAGGGCTTCGAATCAGCGAGTTTTGTGGATTGACTATTGCAGACATTGATTTCAAAGAGGGTATCTTAAATGTGAATCACCAGTTACAGAGAACGAGGGATATGAGATATGTGGTTGAGACTACAAAGACGACTTGTGGTACCAGACGTATTCCCATGACTGATGAGGTGGCAGATGCATTTAAGAGTATTATCAGCAATCGCAAGAAGCCTAAAGTAGAGCCAATGATTGATGGATACACAGGGTTCCTGTTTCTGGACAAGAATGAGATGCCGATGGTTGCACTGCATTGGGAGAAATATTTCCAGTTAGCCGTGGAGAAGCACAACAAGATTTATCGTGTGCAGCTTCCGAAAATTACACCTCACATTTGCAGGCATACTTTTTGTAGCAATATGGCTAAGTCCGGTATGAATCCAAAGACCTTACAGTATCTAATGGGCCACTCCGATATAGGAGTTACACTGAATACATACACTCATCTGGGCGAAGAAGACGCGAAGGAAGAAATGGAGAAAATGGGTCCTCTTAAGAAAGAGGAAGGTAAGAAGATTCGTGTATGTTAGTCTGCCATCTAAAAAAGGCGTGTCCTAAAATTTTCAATTTAGGACAATTTTAGGACAAAATGACTTGGTAGATACGAGAAAATTTAAGACAATATAAGAAAATAAAATATTTTGAAAAAGTCTGCAAACCCGCATAAAATAAGGCTTTGAGAAGATTTAAGGAGATATAAGAAAAATGCTAAAAATACTTTTTTGCTGCCACGGCAATATCTGTCGTAGCACCATGGCCGAGAGTGTTATGACACATCTCGTTAAGCAGAAAAAGATAGAGCGTTTATTTGAGATTGCTTCCGCGGCGACCAGCCGGGAAGAAATTGGTAATCCGCCACATTACGGAACGGTGAATAAGCTCCGTGAAGAAGGGATACCGGTTATTCCGCATCGAGCAGTGCAAATGACAAAAGCGGATTACGAATACTATGATTATCTCATCGGTATGGATACTGCCAATATCCGCAACATGACAAGAATTGCGGATGGAGACCCGGTCGACAAGATTTATAAATTGTTATCCTTTGCAGGCTCCGGAAGAGATGTGGCAGATCCCTGGTACACCGGAGATTTTGATGCAACCTATGAGGATGTAGATGCAGGTTGTAAGGCATTGATAGAATACCTGCTTAAGGATTCAGTCGGTAAATCATAAATAGCCAAGGCATATCATTAGGTATGCCTTGGCTGCTTTTGAATTGTTGATTTTATTTTCTCTCATAAACCGTATACTGCAGATTGCGCAGCAGTACAATGGCATCATCGAGAGACTTCTGGTCATAGAATTCAATATGAAGAACGCCTTCCTCGAACTCGCGGTTATGTACGATACCGATATTCTTAATGGATATCTTTCTGTTGGAAAGGATGAGTGCAGTCATGGCAAGAGAACCGGCTTCGTCCGGAATATCAACGTTGCAGCCGTATACCTTCTGGAGAGGACCTCTCGCCTGTGTAGCGAAGGAATCACGGTATTCCTTGGAATCCTCAAACAGCTTGTAGGTGTAGCCTTCCTGACCTGCTCTGACAGCAGCACTGATTTCCTTCAGGGAATCGATGTAATCGTCTAAGAGATTTGCAATATTCTCAGTATTTGACAGGCAGATGGCTTCCCACATGGCAGGAGAAGAGGAGGCAATTCGGGTAATATCCTTAAAGCCGCCTGCAGCTACCTGTTTCATAGTACAGTCCTTGGTGTCATGGTCATGAACAAGATTCACCAGAGCAGCCGCAATCAGGTGCGGTACATGGCTGATGGCAGCAGTTACATAATCGTGCTCCTTGCAGTCAAGAATCAACGGAATCGAGCCGATGGAAATAACAAGCTCCTTGTACGCATCGACTGCATCCTGCGAAACCTCGGCAGTAGGTGCCAAAATATAGTAAGCATTTTCTAAAATCATCGGATTGGAGTTAGAAACACCTGTTTTCTCACTTCCGGCCATGGGATGACCGCCGATAAATTGTTTTTCCAGTCCAAGAGAAATAATCGTATCATGAATCGGAGTTTTTACGCTGCCGACATCCGTGATAATCGTATGCTCACCTAAAAAAGGCTTCAGCTTTACCAGATTTTCATTATTAACCGATACCGGTGCGCACAGGAAAAGCAAGTCGCATTCGCAAAAGGCTTCGCCTATTTCAGTAGTGACCTCGTTAATGATTCCGTCACGAACAACCTCGTCGAACTTTTCCGGGTGCGGGCCATAAGCTATCATATAAGAGTCAGGAACGACCTTGCGGATTGCCTTTGCAATGGAACCGCCAATCAGTCCAAGACCAATAAAACCAAATCTTTTGAATTTCATAATGTACTCCCATTATTTTTTGTACTTTATACTTACACATAAGTAGTATCGCACTTTAAAGTGCTAAAGTCAAGATGTAAACATAATTTAACCTGATGTATTCCCTTTTAAATACTGAAATAACAGCACAACCCACGCGAACATACATACCCCACCTTTCTGACTTAATTTATTTTATTGATGAAAAAAAACTTATGTTTACGATTTTTTTCATCGATACCCTCCACTATATTATATGCAATATGCTTGTATAATTATCAAAAGAAAACATAAAATTGGCTAAAATGTACAAAAAGACTATAATATTTTGTCAAAAATGCAATAGACAAATTGAGCAAACAAACTTGAATGTACAGACAATTTATAGTAGAATTATGTAAAGTGAATAAAACAGGGGGATAAGTCTATGAATATTTACACAACTGATAAAATTAGAAATGTAGTTTTACTTGGACATGGCGGCGCCGGAAAGACCAGCCTTGTTGAGTCAATGGCTTATCTGGCAGGTATTACATCTCGAATGGGGAAGGTAGATGATGGCAATACTGTCAGCGATTTTGGTAAGGAAGAGCAGAAGAGAAAGATTTCAATCAGCACATCCGTGGTGCCGATTGAATGGGAAGGAACCAAGATTAATATTATTGATACACCGGGATACTTTGACTTTATCGGTGAGGTTGAGGAAGGTATCAGCGCGGCAGATGCAGCGATTATTGTTGTATCCGGTAAAGCGGGCGTGGAAGCCGGAACAGAGCGTGCATGGGAGCTATGCGAAAAATACAAGCTTCCCAGAATGATTTATGTAACAGGTATGGATGCAGATAATGCTTCTTTTAAAAATGTAGTCGAGAACTTAACGGAAATGTACGGCAAGAAGATTGCACCGTTCCATTTCCCGATTCGAGAGAATGAGAAGTTTGTCGGCTATATCAATGTAATCAGCGAGAGCGCAAGCCGCTGGCAGGGCAAGGAAGTTGTGGACTGTGAGATTCCGGATTACAGTCAGGAAAATCTTTCCATTTATAGAGATACCCTAATGGAAGCGGTAGCAGAGACAAGTGAAGAGTTCATGGACCGTTATTTTGGCGGTGAGACCTTTACCGAAAATGAGATTCGTGCCGCATTAAGAGCAAACATCAACGATGGCTCGATTGTTCCGATCAGCATGGGTTCTAACACGCTTTGTCAGGGTACTTATACCTTATTGGATGACCTTGTAAAGTATTTACCAAGTCCTGAGAACAAGCAGATTGCAGGCTTCAATATGAAAACAAATGAAGTATTCGAAGCAAATTACGACTTTTCAAAGGTGAAGTCAGCATATGTATTCAAGACAATTGTAGACCCGTTTATCGGAAAATATTCGCTGATTAAGGTATGCTCCGGTGTATTTAAGTCAGATGATGTGATTTACAACAAGGATAAGGACATCGAGGAAAAAGTCAGCAAGCTTTATGTATTGCAGGGTAGCAAGCCAATTGAAGTTTCCGAGCTTCATGCAGGTGATATCGGTGCCATTGCGAAGCTGACAGCTGCAAGAACCGGTAATACGCTTTCAACAAAGGCAAATATTATCGAATATGGTAAGTTCGAGCTTTCCAAGCCTTACACTGCAATGCGTTATAAGGTGCCGAATAAGAACGATATCGACAAGGTGGCACAGGCATTACAGAAGCTGACTCATGAAGACCAGACCTTGAAGGTGGTAAATGATACGGAAAACAGACAGTCTCTGTTATATGGTATCGGTGAGCAGCAGCTGGAAATAATTCAGAGCAGACTGTTGAATGAATATAAGTGTGAGATTGAATTAAGCAAACCAAAGATTGCGTTCAGAGAAGCGATTAAGAAGAAATCAGATGTAGAATACAAGTATAAGAAGCAGTCCGGCGGACACGGACAGTACGGTCATGTTAAGATGCGCTTTGAATCGTCCGGAGATAATGAGACTCCGTATGTATTTGAACAGGAAGTAGTTGGCGGAGCGGTTCCGAAGAACTTCTTCCCGGCTGTGGAAAAGGGCTTACAGGAATCCGTATTGAAGGGACCTCTTGCAGCATATCCGGTAGTTGGTATCAAGGCTGTTTTATATGATGGTTCTTATCATCCGGTAGATTCTTCGGAAATGGCATTCAAGATGGCAACCATTCAGGCGTTCAAGAAGGGCGTTATGGAAGCAGGACCAATCCTCTTAGAGCCGATTATGAGCCTTAAGGTTACCGTTCCTGATAAGTACACAGGTGACGTTATGGGCGACCTGAATAAACGCCGCGGTCGTGTACTTGGTATGAATCCAATCGCAAATGGCAAGCAGGTAATCGAAGCAGATATTCCTATGATGGAGCTTACCGGCTACTGTACCGTACTTCGTTCCATGACAGGTGGTCGCGGAGACTATGAATACGAGTTTGCAAGATATGAGCAGGCTCCAAGCGACGTACAGGAGGCTGAGGTAACCGCAAGAGCATCTAAGGTTGCGGAGAATAATGAAGAGTAGTTAGGAAATCGTGGCGTGTTATCATAGATAGCACGCCGCTTTCTTTCAAACAATCCTTGTCCTCTGATACAGCAAATGGTAAAATAATTATGTGAATAACAAAGCATAGAAAGCAGAGGTATTTTTTATGTTAAAAGTATGGTTAGGTGATTGCGAGCTTAGTAATTACAACCCTTGTCCTTCCGTCTATTTTAATAATGCATATGAAAATGAATGGATGCTGCAGGATATAACAAAAGAAATGGTATTAGATGTAGATAAGACGGAGCTTATTGATGCTAATGTTGCGATTAGCCCGGTGTTAGGCAGTATGCCTGTAACAAAGCTGTCCGGCGGAGTTAAAACGTTGATTCTCATTAATAATGATAGTGATTGGGTATTTAATGCCTCTTCATGCGGTGATAATTGCGCTAAATGGTTATTAAAAATAGGTGAAACGAAGGATGTAACCATACGGTTAGGACATTATATGCAGTTCCCTGAGCCTTTTGAAATGGAGATACTGAATTCAAATAGGATTATTAGAACAATGAAGGAATTTGTCGAAGAGGCAATAAAAATAGAGGGAATGTAGCATGAAGGGGTCTATCAATGTAACAGTAAAAAGCAAAAAGGTACAATTTTCTTTTACGCTGAATCGCAATATAACAATCATACGAGGCGACAGCGCAACCGGAAAAACCACACTTGTAGAAATGATAAGACAATATAGTTTGCAGGGAGTTGCAAGCGGCGTTCAGGTTATTTGTGATAAGGAGTGTGCGGCTCCGGAAGGGAGTATAAGAGACTTAGCCAATATTGTAGAAATACCGGAACGTATCATCTTTTTAGATGAAAGTACATCTTATTTGAAAAGTGATGAATTTGCACGGATTATTGAGCAATCAGATAACTATTTTGTATTAGTTATAAGGGAATCTCTGAATAATTTGCCTTATAGTGTGAAGGAAATATATAAGATACATGAGAGCGGTAAATATAAAAATTTGCAGACGGTCTACAATGAGTTCGAGAGAATATACACGGATAATGTAATTACCGGACAAGCTATTCCGAATGTTATTATCACGGAAGATAGTAATGCCGGACATGAACTATTTGGCAAGTTATTTGAAAACACCGACACAGTATGTATATCTGCTAATGGCAAATCAAATGTTAAGAAAAGAATATTTGATTATGCTGCACAAGGGCATAAAGTCCTTGCAGTCGTAGATGGGGCAGCCTTCGGAGCAGATATGGAAGCAGTAGTAAATGTTATGGAAAAAGTGGGCAGTGCCAAAGTGTGGACACCGGAGTCATTTGAGTACTTAATTTTACAGTCAGGAATATTTAAGCAAAGTAAGAAATGTAAAGATATGTTAAACAATCCCGGAAAATTTATTGAAAGCAAGGAATATTTTTCATGGGAAAGATTTTTTGCAGATTTCTTAGAGCAAGAAACAGAGCAGACAATGTATGCTTATACTAAAAGTAAGCTAAACAAGGCGTACTGTACTCCGATAGCACTGAATAAATTCAAAGAAAGCGTAAATTGGGAATTTGAATAAGTGAGAAACGGCACGATATGTACATGGAGCATGTACATATCGTGCCGTTTATTGTTATTTCGTATGAGCAAAGCATTAATCTCCTCTGCCTCAAGACTTGCCATTTTGATGGAGTGAAATGCCTGAGAGAATAAATTTGATATAATTTCCGATTGCATTCCATCATATGTAGTGCTACAATTCATTCATAAGAAAAAGGAAATCTTTTCACGCATTTCAACGGCGAAAGGCTTTCCTTTTTTGCGTTTAAAAACGTAAGATAAGGCATGTTGATGTGAGGAGGAAACAGCATGAGAAAATTAAGCAGCAGAACAGAAACTTTTACAGAATCAGTAATCAGGAAAATGACAAGAATATCAAACCAGTATGGAGCAATCAACCTGTCACAGGGATTTCCGGACTTTGATCCGCCGGTAGAGCTGACCAACAGACTCGGCGAGGTAGCAAAGGAAGGTCCGCATCAGTATGCACTTACATGGGGCGCACAGAATTTCAGAGAAGCGGTTGCAAGAAAATATGAGCATTTTTCCGGTATTAAGGCTGACCCGAATGCAGAGATTATTGCGACTTGCGGAAGCACGGAAGCGATGATGGCATCCATGATGTCGATTGTGAATCCGGGTGATAAGGTAGCTGTTTTTTCACCATTTTATGAGAACTATGGAGCAGATGCCATATTGTCGGGAGCAGAACCGGTTTACATTCCGCTGGTACCTCCTACCTTCACCTTTGATGCAGATAAGCTTGAAGCGGCATTCAAGGAAGGTGCAAAGGCGTTGATTCTCTGCAATCCGTCTAATCCCTGCGGAAAGGTATTTACCTATGATGAATTAAAAATCATTGCAGATCTTGCTATAAAATATGACGCATATGTCATAACTGATGAGGTGTATGAACACATTATCTATGAGCCGAATAAGCATGTGTATTTATCCTCTTTACCGGGTATGCGCGAGAGAACGATTATCTGTAACTCTCTTTCCAAGACCTATTCGATAACAGGCTGGAGACTTGGCTATGTAATTGCAAATCCTGAGATAGCAGACAGAGTGAAAAAGGTGCATGATTTTCTTACCGTCGGTGCACCTGCACCATTACAGGAGGCAGCGGTAACAGGACTGAACTTCGGGGATGAATATTATAAGGAGCTGCAGGCTCATTACACTCATATGAAAAAGGTATTTCTGGACGGCCTTAACAGCATTGGTCTTAATTATTCAGAGCCGCAGGGCGCATATTATGTATTGGTAGATGTGTCTGAGTTTGGCGTAAAGGATGATAATGTTTTCTGTGAATGGCTTGCCAGAGAGGTAGGCGTAGGTTCAGTTCCAGGCTCAAGCTTTTTCAGGGAGGATGTGAACAATTACATTCGTCTGCACTTTGCAAAAACGGACAGTACCCTGAACGCGGCACTGGATAATTTGTCACGAATAAGAGAGAAAATTAAAAGTACAAATACTGTTGCATTTTAAAAAATCGTATGCTAAAATTACTTCTATATGATATGTTAACGACATAGATGAGGAGTAGTAGAGGTCACACCTATACCAGAGAGCTGCCGTTTGGTGCGAGGCAGTATAGAGAAGCCTTGAACTCGCCTTTGAGTTCCTGTAGTGAACAATGCCATTTAGTAATGACATAGTAGTTACAGGCGGGAATTCCCGTTATAGAAGTCAAGTGCAGATTATTAATCTGAAGCAGAGTGGTACCGCGGATGGATGTTATCTCTTCGTCTCTATATAAAATAGGGATGAAGAGATTTTTTATTTAGCTCAAGCGAAATGAGCGTAAGCGGAATTGAGCTTGCAGTTCTAAATAGTTACAAATTTAAATAGTTATCATCCGTAGATTAACAAAACAAAAGGAGCATGAAAAATGAGCAGAGAATATTCTCCAAGTGAAATCGAGAAAAAGTGGCAGGATGTCTGGGATAAAGAGCAGGCATTCAAGGTTGACGTAGATAAGTCCAAGCCAAAATATTATGCATTAGTAGAGTTCCCATATCCTTCAGGACAGGGACTTCATGTAGGTCATCCAAGACCATACACAGCGATGGATATCGTATCCAGAAAGAGAAGAATGCAGGGATATAACGTTCTGTTTCCAATGGGATGGGATGCATTCGGTCTTCCAACTGAGAACTATGCGATCAAGAATAAGATTCATCCAAAGGTTGTAACCAAGAATAATGTGGCACATTTCAAGGATCAGTTAAAGGCACTCGGATATTCCTTTGACTGGGATAGAGAGATTAATACAACAGACGAGAGATACTATAAGTGGACACAGTGGATTTTCTTACAGTTATTCAAGAAGGGACTTGCTTATAAGAGCGAGATGCCAATCAACTGGTGTACCTCTTGTAAGGTTGGTCTTGCAAACGAAGAAGTTGTTGGCGGTGTTTGTGAGCGTTGTGGTGCAGAGGTTGTTCGTAAGATGCAGTCTCAGTGGATGTTAAAGATTACAGATTATGCAGAGAAGCTTCTGGAAGGTCTTGAGCATGTAGATTATATCGAAAGAGTAAAGGTATCTCAGCAGAACTGGATTGGTCGTTCCGAAGGTGCTGAGGTTAACTTCCAGCTTAAGGATAAGGAAGAATCTCTGACCGTATATACAACAAGACCAGATACTTTATTTGGTGCTACTTATATGGTAATTTCTCCTGAGCATCCATTAATCGATAAGTATAAGGATGAAATCAGCAATTTTGACGAGATTACTGCATACCGTGAGCAGGCTGCCAAGAAGTCTGACTTCGAAAGAACAGAGCTTGCAAAGGATAAGACAGGTGCATGCTTAAAGGGTATTTCTGCAATCAATCCTGTAAATGGCAAGGAGATTCCGGTTTGGGTTTCTGACTATGTATTAATGTCTTATGGTACAGGTGCTATTATGGCGGTTCCTGCACATGATGAAAGAGACTGGGATTTTGCTAAGAAGTTTGACCTTCCTATTATTGAAGTAGTTGCAGGCGGTGATGTACAGAATGCAGCATTTACCGATGTACAGACAGGTCAGCTTTGCAATTCTGATTTCTTAAATGGTTTAGAGGTTAAGGATGCAAAGGCTGCTATCATTAACTGGTTAGAGGAAAAGGGAATCGGACATAAGAAGGTTAACTACAAGCTTCGTGACTGGGTATTCTCACGTCAGAGATATTGGGGTGAGCCGATTCCTGTTGTTAAGTGTTCCTGCTGCGGCTACGTTCCTCTTGATGAGAGCGAGCTTCCGTTAAGACTTCCTGAGGTAGACAGCTATATGCCAACCGATACAGGCGAATCACCGCTCGCAGCTATGCGTGACTGGGTTGAAACAACATGTCCTAAGTGCGGCGGCAAGGCTGAGAGAGAAACAGATACTATGCCACAGTGGGCAGGTTCTTCCTGGTATTTCTTAAGATACATTGACCCTGACAACAACGAAGCATTTGCAAGCAAGGAAGCAATTGACTACTGGATGCCGGTTGACTGGTACAATGGTGGTATGGAGCATACAACACTTCACTTACTGTACTCAAGATTCTGGCACAAGTTCCTCTATGATCAGGGCTTGGTTTCCTGTCCGGAGCCATACAGCAAGAGAACCTCACATGGTATGATTCTCGGTGAAAACGGCGAGAAGATGTCTAAGTCAAGAGGTAACGTTGTAAATCCTGATGATGTTGTAA
>CAYLWP010000065.1:0-13019 GCA_964387365.1 uncultured Roseburia sp.
ATCAAATGTAATTCCTTCACCGATAATCTGACCCATTTTTCTTCCTCCTGTGAAATCATAAAAATAAAAATCTTCTATATACTAAGGACTTTTCCGAAAAAAAGATTAGCCTCAAAAAGTCCGAATAGTAGTTTAAAATTATACAAAACTCTGCCTTGATTGTCAATCCATAAAAACTTTTCTTGGGGCAATACTCTTTACCGCTTTGGTAAATTCCTCTTCAAGATTCAGCAGATACATCTGATTGCCTTCATAATACATGGCGTAAAGCTTTGCATCCGGCAAATCCTGTCCTGCGCTGTAATTAGTTGCCTTCACCGATCTGTTTCTGTAAGAATCCAGCTCGTGAGAGCTATACGGTGCGAGAATTTCTATCTTGTCAACGCTCAGCACTGCAACACGCTTTCTTTTATTTTTGGCCATAATCTTATCAACGCTGATTTCCCTGTCCAGATACAGATACTCATATTCCACGTCAGTCCATAAGAAAATAAAGTAATCCAGTATACCCAGAATCGCTGCAAAAATAAACATAACAATGTCAAAAGTCAGCACTGCCCATACTGCGCACAAAACTGTCACAACAACGGAGCCCACACGCATGGCCTTCTCCTTTGCACCGTTTTCCTGCTTTACCAAAAGCTCTTTATAACTTTCATTCATAGTCTTTCCCTTTCTCTTTCACGTAATGAATCTACCTAAAAATATATCGTATTTAAAAAAATAAATCAACGCATTATTCCTGCTTTAGAAAAAATTAATAGTATCTTCATTGACATTTATTGCCTTCGACATATATCATGTTTATTAATGAAAAAATCTGAAAAGGGATGGTTTTAAAATGGAAGTCTATAATAAAGATCGTGATAAGCACACATCAATTAATGACGAAATCAGGGAACAGAATGCCAAGCTGAAAAATGCACCTCTTAAGGAAAAAATCAGCTATTTCATGGAATATTATTTTAAAATGACACTTGCCATTATCGCAGGTGCCGCACTCATCATCGGAATCATTGTCACCATGGTTACAGCGCCCGATGACATCGGCTTTGCCGCTTATTTCTTTAACAATCCGGACTTTAAAGTCGATACCGAGATGCAGGAGGATTTCATTGCTTATCTTGGTATTGATACCAAGGAGCATGATGCTTTTATTGACAGCTCATTATATTATAACTCCGAGATACAAAGCCAGGACGTTCTTACAAATCTGGAAAAGAGTATGTCCATCATCTCAACCAATGAGCTTGACGTTATCGTTGGTAACGAAGAGGTTATAGAACATTTCAGTCTGATTGAATGTACCTCAGATATAACCACTGTTCTTCCTGCGGACTTATTGGAACAGTTCAAGGATGATTTATACTACTCTACCAATCCGGACACCGGCGTTACAACTCCGGTAGGCATCTATATAACAGATGCGCCAAAGCTGAAGCAGTACGGGTATTATACCGGCACAGAACCGATTCTCACCTTCCTGATCAACTCAAACAGTATGGATAATGCCATTGCATTCTTAAGATATCTTTATACCGAATAAATAAAAAAGAGCGCATGCTCTTTTTTATTTTACCGTCTATTTATTCCAGATTAACCGCTTCCACTGTTCAATCTGTTCCTCTGTCATGAATCCGTTCGAAGTTCCGACAAATCCAATCTTATAGGAAGCAAATAACAGCGCATTTTTAATTGCCTCTTTTGCATCTCCTGTTTTTACATAATAATGCAGGAAAGCAGAATACATGGCATTACCGGCACCCACTGTATTTACGACTCCGTTTGTTTTTACCGGTCTGTATTCCAGAATACTGTTGTCCTCTCTCGTATAGAGAATCACACCTCTGTCACCAATACCTACGATAACTATCTGCGGGTCATATTTTTCCCTGAGCTCATTGATACACTCATATGGCTCCTTATCCATTTCATCACCGCTGATATGAAGAATATCCGCAGCCTTTAAGAAATCTTCCTTTTGTACTATCCTCTCTTTTTTCAGGCTTCTGACATTGACTGCCAGAGGCTTATGATACTTTTTCGCCAGCTCAATCACCGGACGGCAGAAGTTACAGCTTGATATCAATACCATATCCTTATCCTGAATCTGACGTTCAAATAATTCATAGTCATACGGCACGGTACGAATGTCCTTGACATCTTCAAATACCTGCTTTTCCCCGTTATGATACAAAATAACAGAGGACGGCATGGAATCCAGTAAAGGCAGTACATACTCAAAGCTCAGATTCACACTGCTTTCCATCAGCTTTTTGTACTGCTCACTTTTTTGCAGCTCCCTGCCGATCATACTCATAAAATCAACTTCATTGCCAAGCCATGCTAACGCCAGCGCACTGTTATAGCCGCTACCTCCGATATTCGTATCAATCATATCCGGTATACTCTGAAAGCGCTGATACGGAACAGGAAGTGCATCCACCTTAACAATGGTTTCCAACTGTACAAATCCTGCAACCATAAAACGACTCATATGCTCAACTCCTCTCTCTTTGGTAATTACATTGTAACTTATTTTTTCAGTTATTTCAATTATTTATCAGAAAACTCACGCCTTGGTTTTCATAACAAAGCTTGTTCCTCTCTTCGTTCTATGTTAGACTTTAGCTATGCAAAAAAGAGGAGGCTGCTTCTATGAAAGAACAATTATATACGATTCCTATTAATGATGCCTTTGCAGCAAACGACGAGTGTCCTTTCTGCTTTATTGAAAGAAAGCTTGAGCAGGACGTTCTTGACTTCACCCTTGGTTCAAGCTCTTCTTATATGGAAAGCGATATCCGCGAGCAGACCGACAGGGCAGGCTTTTGCCGCAATCATTTTAACAAGATGTTCCAATACGGCAACACGCTCGGGAATGCCTGGATTCTGAAAACACATTATAAGAAAATGAATCAGGAGCTTTCCGATGAAATCAAGAAGTTCAAGCCGGCAAAGCTTTCCTTTATTGACCGACTGAAGAAGACTAAGGATATCAATAATACCATGACCGCCTGGACGTATGCGAAAGAGTCCTCCTGCTACATCTGTGACTTCTACCGTGATACCTACGCGCGATATCTTGACACCTTCTGCTTTATGTACAAAACGGATGCCGACTTCCGCAAGCGTTTTGCCGAGAGTAAGGGCTTTTGTCTCGTACACTTCGGCGATTTGTGTCAAGCCGCCGTTGATAAGCTTCCGGAAAAACAACAGCAGGAATTTTTCCCTGTCATCTTTCGTCTGATGCAGGAAAATATGAAGCGTGTCGAAGAGGATGTCAGCTGGATGGTTGAAAAGTTCGATTACCGCAATCATGATGCCGACTGGAAGAACTCCAAGGATGCGATTCAGAGAGGCATGCAGAAGTTAAAGGGCGGTTATCCTGCCGATCCGGCTTATCAGCAGCGGAAATAGCCAAAATGCATCATTCAAAAAAATGCATACAAAAATAAAGCACGGAGCCGCACAGCTTACCAAGTGCTATCGCTAAAACTACAATACCAAGCCCATGGCGGAAGCCGATTCTTCTTGCAAGGATTGGAATGGAATCCAGCATTTCCGCCATGGCAAGGGCAAGGCAGCCCACAAACATGCCGGAAAATATACCGACAGCTACCAAAAGAATAAAGACCGACACCTGATATACCGACTGTGGCAGCTGTCTTGTCAGCTCACCAAGCATATACGGAAATTGGAATACACTTAAAATACAGCCTGTTATCGAGCCTGCGATAATACATTCTTCATAGAAGATTTCATATCTTGCCGTATCCGTTTTCCCTGCAAATCTGGGAATCAGCCCGACAATAAAAAGTACCGTGAATACGCCTCCCGCAACCATAACTCCAAAACAGACACCGAAAAATCCTAAGATGACCTCATTAATCCACATCGATTTCTTTTCCCTCTCTTTCCGCCGTTTCTATCAGAGTCTGATTGACATCCCGCTCATAAATCTTCATTTCAACCTCAAGCGGCGTCGGGTCCTTTGTCAGCCTTCTTCCGCCAATGTGATTATAGAAAACAATAATTCCGACACAAAGACCGACAGAATAGGATATTTCCAAGGTCGTGCAGCCCGATGACTCCTCCCCTGTCACAATCTCATAGATACGCATAAAAATATCAGAAATCCCGACATCATTATGAAATGCCATAATGGTAAACGCTGTTCCGAAAAAGCTGACAGCAGCCACCAGCGCTATTTTCCACACCACAGCCTTACTCTTATATTTCTTTTCCGGAATCTTTTCTAAAACAATCGCCGTTTCCCCGATGCTTTCCACCGTTGCGCCCGGCACAAGTGCAGTCAGCATTTCAATAATCTTCATCATGCTGATTACTGCCCTTGGCGGTTGTCCTTCTCTGAACTTATGAATCCTCATGGCGTTTGCCTTTGCCCTGACTACGCTGTCCTCGCAATAAACGCTTGCCGCATCTCCCAGTAAAATCTCCTCATTCTTTGCCTCTACATTCTGCTTTGCCATGACATAAATCACTACATTTGCCATCTGTACCGACCTGCTTTCTGTCTCTTACTAAAAAGCCTCACCCTCAAAGGGCAAGGCCTTTTGGTCAGTATTTGCAGAATGCTTTTTTCTTATGCACTCATGTTTATAATTGTACAAGCGAATTCTGTATAATCCGAATCGTCTCAAGCTTCCCGTCACGGCTTCCGTGAATATGTCTGTTGTCCTTACGGAACTGTTCCAGATACTCCCAGATTTCCTGTGTTATCTCCTCACCGGGATATATAATAGGAATCCCCGGCGGATATGGCGCTATCATCTCCGCTGATATTTTTCCTACTGCCTGCTGCCATGAAATCTCTTCTGTCGCTGAAAAATATGCCTGTCTTGGTGTCAGAAGCTGCGGTGGAAGCTTCGGCAGCTCCGGCTGCGGACTTCCTGCCTTTTTCCTATCCGAAACAGTTCCCGCGATTTCCCTACAAGCCTCAATCAGACGCTCTATCTCCTCTTTTGTATTGGCTCCTGTTACAATCGCAAGCACATTTTCATAGTCCGCAAGCTCCATATTGACAGCATATTTCTCAAATAACAGCTCGTCGAGCTCAAAGCCTGTAAGCCCGAGCGCGCTTGCACTGATTACAAGTCTTGTCCTGTCAACGCCCGCAATGGCAGACTGTCCTGCTATCTCCTGCCCCATACAGCGAAAGCCGGGAATCGCACGAATCTTCTCCCGTGCATACTCCGCAAGTGTTAGTGCCTGCTCCATCATTTCTCTTCCGTGCATGGCAAGCTCATATCTTGCACAGTCAAGCGAAATCATCAACAGATAATTCGGACTGGTGCTTTGCACAAGATGCAGATTAGACGCTACCCGCTCCTTGTCCGCAAGCCTTGACCTGATATGCAGTACGGAAGACTGTGTCAGCGCACCGGTCACCTTATGCATGCTCTGCACACACATATCCGCGCCCTGCTCCAAAGCACCCTTAGGAAGCTCCTCGTGAAAGTAAAGATGTCCTCCATGCGCCTCATCCACCAACAACATCGCGTCATATTCATGACAAATCTCTGCGATTTTCTCCAAATCCGAGGCAATTCCGTAATAGCTTGGGCTTACTAAAAACAGTGCCTTGCATTGCGGATGTGCCTCGAAGGTTCTTCTGACTGTCTCCGGGCTGATGCCTCCCTGCAAGCCCCAGTCCTCTAAAATCTCAGGCATTACATATACCGGCCTTGCTCCCGAAATAATCAGTCCCATCATGGCTGATTTGTGTGCATTTCTTGCTATCATGACCTCCTGCCCCTCAAGAGCGGCGCTTAACAGCATTGCCTCATTTCCACAGGTCGTTCCGTTTACGAGAAAGAAGCTCTTATCTGCATGATACAGCTCCCTAAGCAGCTCCTGCGCCTCTAAAATCGCACCCTCCGGACTATGCAAATCATCCGTAAAAGGCGTTTCCGTCACATCATAGGCAAAGATTTCCTTTCCTACCTTGTCAGTCCATTTGGAACTGATCCCCCGCTCCAGTCTGTGTCCCGGAATACGAAAATACGCCGGCTTTGTCTCTATAAATTCCGTAATTGCGTCCAATAACGGTGTTTTTTCCTGATTATACATACGAATCTGCTCTCCTGCTCATCCTACTATATAAGTAACGGTAACTTGTACAACGTTACTATACTTTATTTTCCGTCAAGCGGTCAACTGTTTACCGGACTTCAAATTTGTGTTACCATGGAAGTGTCGGAGTGCAAGCTTTGCGCTGAACAGTATTATAAATTACGCGGAAGGAGAACCATCTATGTCTTATCTGTACGAAACGCACCTTCATACCAGTCAGGCAAGTGACTGTGGCAGAAGCCGTGGTGCTGATTATATATCCTATTATAAGGAAAAGGGCTATACCGGTATCATCGTGACCGACCATTTTTTCAACGGAAATACCTGTATTCCCTCCCATCTTGCGTGGGAGGAGCGTGTCAATCTCTTCTGTAAGGGTTATGAGGATGCCAAGGCTGAGGGGGACAGGCAGGGACTTCAGGTTTTCTTTGCCTGGGAGTGCCGCTTTGGTCCCGATGAATTTCTGGTCTACGGACTTGATAAGGAATGGCTGCTTGCCCATCCGGAAATTCTAAGCTGGGACCACATCACTCATTATGAAAAAGTAAAAGAATACGGCGGACTTGTCGTTCAGGCACACCCGTTCCGTGAGCGTGATTATCTTGACCGTATTGACCTGCATCCCTTCCAATGTGATGCGTGGGAGGTTGCAAACGCCTGTAATCCTGCCTATCAGGACAGGCTTTCCTACCGTTATGCCAAGACTCACAACATGCTCATGACCGCAGGATCCGACGTTCACCTTGTCGGCTTCACCGCCTCCGGCCATACCTACGGTGTTGCCTTTGACGAACCGCTTACCTCTATTCAGGACTATGTGCGCCGCATCAAGTCCGGAACAGGCTACCACCTGCAGGTTCCAGAGGATTTGCTGATACTCACCCCTGACAAGGCCAACGAACTTCCCGCCTATCTCTTTGATGAGAAGAATGAGGCGCAGTTTATTGAAGATGTGAGTAAATTATTACAATAAATGACACAATAAAAATTACCGGTGAAACAACGGATATCTCATCCGTAATTTCACCGGTATTACATTCCTAAATATTCACCTGTTAATCGAAAGAAGTTCTTTATTCCACTGCTTCCTCAACCGTTGCATCTTCCATAACAGCCTCCTGTGTTTCTTCAGGATAAAGCCTGTTCTTTATTCTTTCAATTAATTCGTCCATAGAATCGGCGAAAATTCTTTCCCGGCGCTCCTTTTCCTCTGCACGCCTCTTTTCCCGTCTTTCCTCCAGCTTCTCTGACTGAATGTCTGCTGCTGATTTCTTGGAAGCGTTTTCTGCTCTCTTAGCATTTCTTTCTTCGAAATCCTTAATCAGCTCTACGGCATAAGATACCTTACCGTTTGCATCAATGGTAATACGGAAGTTCTCAACCCGGTCAGCATCCTCTCCCAAGGCTTCTGTTAATGCTGCGGAATTATCATCTGCCTGGTCTAAAACAGCCTCATACTCTGCTCTTACCGACTCGTCTGCTGCCATCTTTTCTAACAGCTCCGGGGCGATTAACACACTGTAATCCTTTTTGCATCCTCTTGCATAGTAATCCTGTTCTTCGTCAGTGGACCACTTTGCAACTGAGATTTCCATATTTCCGTATTTTTCTCTTAATTCCTTCAATAAATCCAGCGCTGCATCGCTAAGCTCAATCCCTTCCTGAATACCATTTGCATCCAGTGCCTTGTATTCCTGCTCCTGCTTTGGCTGCACACGCTTGGGTCTGTCATAGCAGGCCTTCTGCACCTGCCTTGACTGTCCGTTAATTTCTACCGTATCATGGTCAACATTCTCATTAGCTGAGGTTTTCTTTTCTGATACGTTACCTGACTTATATTTTGTTTCTTCCTGAACCGATGTTGCCTGATTTGAGAAGAGACCTGCGTTACTTAATAAACTGCTGTAATTGATTCCATTCATACTAATACCAGCCTTTCTTACTTCACACATGAATTCCGTTCCATATGGTAAAACACGATATACCCCCTTGGAATAATCACTTACTCATGATATTTCAATCTGTTTATCGACCGGTCCGGTCGAAAAGTTTATAGCAGTATTAGGAATATGGTCGCATTTTTTATATTGCCTGCTGACGCATGCGCAGTAGCAGCTTTTTTTCCAGTCTGCTGACCTGAACCTGTGTCATGCCAAGCTTGTCTGCAGTCTGCACCTGTGTCTGATTTTCAAAAAAACGCAGTCTGATCAGCAGTCTCTCCTTGCAGCTCAGCTTCTCAAGCAAAGAATCCAGCAGCATTCGGTTAAGAACCCGCTCTCCTTCCTTACCTGTACCGTCACTGTCTGCTTCACTAAGCTGATCCAGCAGATAGATTTCGTTTCCGTCTGACTGATATACCGTCTTATAGATTGATTCCACCTCTTTTCCGGCATCCAGTGCTATGACAATATCTTCCATGGAAATTCCCGTCTCCTGCTCCAGCTCCTGCAGCGTCACGTCACGTCCCAGCCTTTGCCCAAGCTCCTCTCCGGCTTTTCTGATTTTCCATAGATTTTCCTTAATGCCGCGACTTACCTTCACCATGCCGTCATCACGCAGAAACCGCCTGATTTCACCGGCTATCATAGGAACCGCATACGTGGAAAAGCAGACTCCGTAATCGGGATCAAACTTCTCGATTGCCTTAAGCAGACCTATCGCACCCAGCTGATATAAATCCTCTGCCTCGCAGCCTCTGCCGATATATCTTTTCACAATATGACGAATCAAACCTATATTTTTATGAAACAAGAGCTCCCTCGCTTCTTTATCTCCTTCCCGTACCCTTAGAAAAAACTCTCTTTCCTCCATCTGTTATACCTTCCCGCTGAACAATATTCTTTGTGAAAGGATATTTTCCTGAAAGGATTTCCACATATGTACGGTAGTGCCTTTTCCCGGACTACTTTCCACCTCTACCCTGTCCATGAATGCCTCCATAAAAGAGAAGCCCATACCCGAGCGTTCCCCCTCCGGTCTGGTAGTAAACAGGGGCTGCATCGCCTGCGCGACATCCTCAATGCCAACACCCTTGTCCACGATGGCAAGCTTAAGCTGTCCATCCTCAAGCTGTGCGTGCATCAGAATCTTACCGCCTTTTTCCTCATAGCCGTGAATCACCGCATTCGTTACCGCCTCCGAAACTGCTGTTTTCACATCCTGCAGCTGCTCCAAGGTAGGATCCAGCCTTGTAAGAAAGGCTGAAATCACCATTCTGGCAAGTCCTTCATTCTCTGATATTGCATCAAATTCAAGCTTCAATTCTTCCTTCATTCCGTTAGCCTCTCTTCCCATCATGACAGCACCTCGATAATTGATGACATTCCCGATGCCCGTAATACTCTTTGAATCCTTTCATCTGCATGAATCGCATAGACCTTGCCGCCAAAGCTTGCAATCTTGCGGTATCTCCCTATAATGATTCCGATTCCCGAGCTGTCCATAAAGCTTGTATTTTCAAAATCAAATACAATGTTTTTTACCTGTTCATTTAACAAAAGCCTGTCCGCATTTTCGCGAATCCCCGCAGCACCATGGTGATCAACCTCTTTGGGCATCCTGATGCACAGGCAGTTGTCAATGATTGCATAGTTTGGATTCTCTTCTGTCTGCATTTTCCATTGTTCTTCCATGTAAACACCTAGACCTTTCCGTCACCTGCTCATGTGCAGGTGCAAATTTACAAAATACGAAAGAGGACATGAACTGAATCATGTCCTCTTTTGTATTTTGTGATTGATTATCTTATGAACCCTGTATTTCCTCAATATAGTTTTGAGACTTTCTTGCCTTCTCCGTATTCGGGAACAGCTCAATAACCTGCTTATATACACTTATCGCCGATGCATTATCTCCACTCTTCTTATATGCATTTCCGAGATTAAATAATGCCTCTCCGTTTTCCGGTGCATACTTGAATGCCTTTTCAAGATGCTCGATTGCGGTATCGTAGTCCTCGGTACGATATGCCTCATATCCTGTGCTGTAATAGCTCTGCGCAACCGTCGGTGCAATCTGCGTCCTTAAGGCCTGATATAATGCCTTAAATTCCTCCGAAGCCTCTGTTTCCAGATACTCGTCCGTGACCTCTTCCAAAATGGCGGCAATCGCCATCTCATCACCTGTTTTATTCATAAGCATAACGGCGGCTTCAAACAAATCATTGCTTGCAATCACCGTTGCGTTAACACCCTGTGCCTCGCTGAGACTCACATTTAAGCTGTCCTTCTCCTGCAGAAGTGCCTCTACCTGCTTGGTCAGCTCTGCAACCTCAGCTGCCTTCGCATCAAGCTGCTCACTGATGGCATTCTTTTCTGTCTGCGCCTTGGTCTGCTCCGTCTGTACTCTTGCCGGCAGCACCAAAAACCATGCTATACCGACACCGATTGCAATACCAAGAAGAATATGAAGCAGGGTATTGAAACCTACACTCTCCTTCTTACCAACAGGCTGAATGACAGTATCATTTCCGCTCTGGTATACGATAGCCTCTTTCTTTTTCTTGCTACGTTCCTCCTCAGAGGGTAACATCGCTTCTACTTCCTTCATATAACGAAGCGTTATCGTATTATTCGTATCTATCTTAATACACTTATCAAGCTCTTTTTTTGCCTTCTCCCACTCCTGACTGTTAATATAGAGGAGCGCCAACAGCTGATGCGCCTGCAAAAAGCGCGGGTTCATGGACAACACCTTTTTTAACTGAATCACCGCTAAGTCCAGGCTGTCCTGCAGACAGTAAGAAAGCGCCAGATTATATTTTTTTATCGTCTGGTTAAAGGTTTCTAATCTGCCCGGATTATTCTGAATCATATTGATATAATCATCGGCTATATTCTTTTCACTTTTGATATTCTTACTGATTACCCATTCGCTTAACGCCGCAACCACTTCGCCGCGTTCAAAGTAAACAAGTCCCAAAAGATTGCGTGCCTCAATATGATTCTTATTCAGCTTGAGACACTCACGCAGACTATGAATGGCTCCTGTCAAATCTCTTACCTGAGCCTTCTCCAGTCCTTCGTTATAAAAACGGTTGGCGGTATACATGATTCTCTTATATAATGTTACATCAGCTCCACAACCGGTACAAAAATTCTTTTCTGACAAGCGACAACCACAGTTATAACATATCATTTTTCACAGTTCCCCTATTCTTCCTTTGCATCCTTTACCATCTTCACAAGTACATCTGCCAGATCCGTCAGATCCTGATTGTAAATTGCTTCCTCTGCATCCTCGACTTCAAGACTAGGGTGGAACTTCTTTAACTCTTCTTCAAACTCTATCATCTCATTACCAAACCTTTCTCACAAAATGCGGCAGCTGTTAATCCGGCATACCCTTTACCAGATCTTCTACAAGACCTGCCAAATATAACGAACCGACGATATACACCACATCCTTCTCCCCTTTATTACGAACGCAAAAAGCAAATGCATCCTTTATTTCTTCAAAGACGTGAATATTTCGTTCGGTATAAATTCTAAACTGCTTCTCGAGCTCGTCTATTCTGACGCCTCTCTGTCCCGGAATCCTTGTAATACAAAAATCCGTGATACAGGACAATCCTGTAAGCATTTCTATCATTTTATCATACTTCTTATCATTGACAGCGGAAAAAATCAGGAAGCACTTCCCTTCCCTCTCCTGCTGCCTGCCTGCGCGTATAGACTCAATAAAGGCCTCAACACCATCCTCATTATGTGCACCATCAATAAAAATCTGCGGAAGAATTTCTTCCATTCTTCCCGGCCAGCGCATTTTACGGATGCCACGCTGAATAGACTCCTCCGAAATCCTTTTCAGCCTGTCCCTTTCTCTTAGAACTTCAAGTGTCCGCACTGCTATCGCGGCATTCTCTACCTGATATATGGCAGAGGTTTCCACTACAAGCCTGACATAATCATAATACCGACTACACAGTGAAAAATCAATGGATTTTTTCTGAATTTCGTTAATTTTATAATCATTTTTTAACACTTTATGACAACCAGCTCCCTTTTCTGAGGCTTTTTTTTCTATTACGACAGAACTTTCCCTTCTCTTGTCAATAAAAACAACAGGAACCTTCGGCTTAATGATGCCTGCTTTTTCCTCTGCGATTTTCTCTATTGTATCTCCGAGATAAGCCATATGATCCAGTCCGATTTCCGTAATGACACAGACAGACGGGTTCTCCAGCACATTGGTTGTATCAAGTCTTCCGCCAAGTCCCGTTTCCATAATCGAAACCTCCACCCCTGCCTTTTGAAACAGGTAAAGGCTCATAAAAAACAGCCTTTCAAAAAAGGTCGGCTGATACGCCTTCTGAACCTTCTGATATTCCTCAATCTCTTCCTCCAGCCAAAGAAACGCTTCTAAAAAGTCCTCCTCGCTTACCAGTTCTCCATCTATGATAAATCGTTCTCTCATGGTAATCAGATGCGGTGATGTAAACATGCCCACATGGTACCCGCTCTCCAGACAGACAGACTGTAAAAAGGAGCACACAGAGCCCTTTCCGTTTGTTCCCGCAACATGAATGATGACTCCCAGCTTTTCCTCTTTATAGTCTCTGCTCTGCAAAAAGCGGTAAAACCCTCTCGTTTCCTCCAACGGATTCTTCGTCGTGAACTTAGGAACTTCCAATATATAATTTTCTGCCTCTGCATAAGTACGGATTTCTCTATTGTACATCATTGATTACCATGCCTTTCACAAATTCTTTCTGCCATATCTTATCGGGTTGCTCACAGTATAGCTTCCCGCTATTCTTATCCCAGTTAAAAAGAGTTCATAATTATCCTAAGACAATCATGAACTCTTTATCATAGTCTGATGTCTCCCATCAAACTATTAGTATACTACAACCGTTCCAACAATCATACCACTTTGTGCTTTATATTCCATAAAGCTTGTATCACGGTTAATCACAAGCTGAT
>CAYLWP010000066.1:0-12915 GCA_964387365.1 uncultured Roseburia sp.
ATCAAATAATCATTATTGTCTATATATGTATTTATAAATGGTGTATTAAATTGCACCCCTATGTAATTAAGTAATACACCTCCCCAACAATCATCTGAAATTAATGTTATTTTCTTTTTGATAATTTCATCATATTTTTTCCACTCAAAGCCTGGAATAAAAAGCTTATCACCATTAATCACTTTTCCTCTATCAATTTCTAATTCATCTATTTCTGTAAGGATCTGCTTATAATTCTCCTCCGCAGCACATACAATAAGATAGTCCCATTTTTCGGTCAAAAGAACATCTTTATCACATACTTGTTTTCCATCCAAATAATTTACCCATTTATCCTTAGATATGATACCCAATATATTAATATCTTTAGTCAACTCCCCATATTTTAGCAAATTATAACTTCTTTCATATTCACTTCCCATTCCCCACACAAAACATCTGAACATATATCATCTATCCCCCATCTAGAAGAAATCTCAAAGTACATTTCAATCTGTAAATCTCGGATTATTAGTAAACCAATAATCAATTCCAAGTGCCTTACATTCTTGACATGTACTACAAAGCATCATTTCTTTTCTTATTTGCTCCCATTCGAAAAAAGTTGCAACATCCAAAATATTTCCCCATTCGTAATCTTTTATTCCGTCATCACAACAACAACATAATTCCAAGTTACCTTTCGCATTTATAGAAATCATATTCTCTACAGCACAATTATAATTAACTGGTCTTTTCATTAACAACTCATCCACATGAGATAATAACAAATCCTTTTCTGCTTCCTTAAGCTGTTCATGCGAAAGATTGTTTGTTAAATATTTCTTTGTCAAGTCATATGATGCAAAATACGCATAAACCGGCACAAATTTTAAACCAAGATTTTTGGCAAAGTTTTCTGCCAAATGAATTTCATTCAAATTAAATTGATAAACATGATATGATAAAATCCCTTCACCCTTAAAACCGCACTCCCTCATATTATTAATTATTTTTTTTACATTTTCTCTAATTACTTCAAAATTAAATCCATGTATTTTCTCATATGAAGTTTGGCTGAAACCCGGCATTGAAAACACAACCGTTCTACACATTTTATACATACTTTTCTTTGTTGCTAGAGATAGTACAGATGCATTTGTACTTATTGAAAAAACCTGTTTTTGTTCATATAAATATTCTAATATTTTCATACAATCTGGGTTCAAAAAAGGTTCTCCCCAACTATATAATAACAATTCATTAAATTGATGAAAAATAGACGAGTTTATCAAATGCTCATATATTATCTTAAATTTCTCGAATGTCATATATTTCCTATCCACACAAATATGACTACGATTTTTAATTCCTGTTGCACACCACTTACACTTTGCATTGCACCAGCCTGAAATTTCTATAGAAGCTCGTCTCCCCAAAAATACCCCTATATTTTTATATACTGGAACTTTCAATGCATCTTTAATTTGAGTATATATTTCTTCGTAATGTACAGATGCAATAATCACGCCATCTATATTTTCCCCCATATCTTTTATCTGAGAAATTCCATAAACTTTTTTTCCACAACAGTAACTATTATGTTTTTCCACATCATTGTCTCCAAACGCTACAACATCCATCATATTATATTGTTTTACCTGTTGAAATGTCTGTTCTCCAATTTTTCCTGCTCCCCATATAACAATTTTCACTATTCATATCCCCTTGCATGTTTTTTCATTTTACGCTGTTATGCCATTATTCTAAATTACCCAAAATATAAAACCTACCTTTCCTTATCAATCAATAACTGTGCAAGAAAGGTGTCCGAAAGTACTGCCATATTTTCATATATAACTTTTTCAGTATCCTTATATATGCATAATTTCCTATCACATTCCAATCTTTTCGCTTCTAAGTAATTACTTGTTATTTCACCCGATATAGTATCTATTACCATACTATATCTTGCCATATTATCGTTCACATCACTCAATTCAAAAAACAAATCTCTTTCTGATATTTTTCCTGCACACCAACAAACTAACTGTTCTTCTATACGTAGCACTTCTTGCACAACTTCACTTTCAGTATTTATCCTTATTATCATATTTGTCGCCAAAGGAAAAAAGTAAATATATTTTCCTATTTGAATACTGCAGGAAAAATATTCCTCAAAGGAATCTGAATCAGTTTTTAACGATTGTGGTAAGTCATAAATTATTTGGCAGTCTTGGGTATCTCTATTCCACTTTGTTATACTTCTATCATTTCCTGTAAGCCAAAATTTTTCTCCATCATATGCAATTGTTGCATATGATACTCCCATATTCTTCAATTTGTGCACAAATATAGTATTACTTCTCATATTATATTCAACAACTGTATCTTGCATCTTACCAGGGAGGAAAATAGATTCCTGCACCACACAAACATCCCTATGAAAATACGTCTCGCATCCATTAATATCATCGTTTGATATATCACTCAATGCACTTATCTGTTTTGTTTTCAAATCAAGAACTAATGATTTTTCCAGAGATATATTTAATAAATATATATAATCTTCATACCTTACTGCCTTTCTTATCCCCGCATTTTCAAGTAATCTATGCGAAATATATTCTAATGTTTTCTCTTTTTCATTATATATTGTTATTTTGTTCGCACAAAATGGCAAAAGTACAACATTATCTTGATACGTAATTATTTCGCCAAATGCAAAACAATTATATAAAACATTAACATTCATTATATCTATTAATTCTATCTTTCCGTTATCACGATTTAGCCTATAAAGAAATTTATCAAATTTACCATTAAAATATAAATATTTACCTTTTGGAGTAAAAGAAAATACGCTTATCAAATTCTGTTGATTCGCTTTTTGAATAATCACCGTTTTTCCTAATTTTACAACTAATGAAACTATGCTACTCATATCTCCATAATACGCATCACTCAATACCACAGCCCTATCCATATCCGCTGTGTCATCATAAATTCCCCAACCTTCCTGGCGATATTGATTTACAATCTTCTCATACTCCATCCACAGCTGCGGCCGCATTGCTGATACAGTAGTCTCTATCAAAGGATGTGGTCTCCATAATAATGCCACCTCATCCTTATTTTCTTTAAAGATATTGAATACCCAATTCATCTTCTCAAGCATTTTTTCATTGTGTTCCAACAACGCTGCAATGCTGGTATTGTAAAAAATAATCTTCTTCCAGCTTCCATCCGGTTTTTCAATAATTCTTAACCACTCAGCCGGAATCTCCAAGTCTTCCTTCTTGGTGTTCTTAACCTTATCAAACTTCGGTGATCCCAGTCCCAAGAACTTCTCTTCCAACTGTTTTCTGTCAACGTGCTTTCCCTGTAATCGGTTCGCCGTTGCAGCCTTCAGGTATTCATTGACATATATCTGTTTCATCTTCTCAGACTGTACGATAACCTTATCCGCATTTATGACACCGGGCAAAAAACAGAAATGTTTCATGCCATCAATTCTTGTCTGGTCATCTGGTTCAATCTCATCCAGCACAAAGTAAGGAATATACACCAGTTCTTCCGTATACTTTTTCAAATTCGCACTAAAGTATCTGGGATGTACGCAGGTTACAAGGTTCCAGTCATCATACGGATTGTGAATATATACAACATCCGGCTTTCTTTCCTCGAAGTTATAGGTCTGCCAGTCAATTACTTCGATATTCTTCGGGTATTCTCTTCCTTCGTAGTGCATCTGTCCCAAGCTCTTATCCAGATTTCTGTCATAGTAGGGAATTGGTACGCAGTATGCATCACAGTCAGGATCCGCCTTAGCTGCTAAGTACACGCTTTCCAAGGCATCCCACATAGATGCTTTGTATGGAAAAAAAGCAATTTCCTTGCGAACAGGTACATCATTTTTTACACTGTTCTCAATGCGGAGTAATTGCTTCTTCAGATTCTTATGGATTTTATTTGCATTGGCATCATTGCCATTTAATTCTTCATATGCAGAGAAAACCGTATCACAGTAAGCCTCTACATAGGACACTGTAACAAAGCCTTCTCCTTCAAACTTTTCTATTGCTGTTCCAATACTAATGGCACATTCCTGGCACTGGCTAAGGATATCCTGCGCAAGTGTATAGTTTTTCTTATCAACGTAATTTTTCACCTCATCATGCGCCTGGTGCAAGGTCTGAATCATTTCCAGAACTTCCTGTTTTTGTGCCTTTCTCATTTCTTTTTTCTCCCCAATTACAATGTTTAACACATATCACATACAAAGCATGCTCCGTGATGAGCATTCGCCAAATGTATTTTCATGCAAGTATGCTCATGATTAATGCAAAAAAGTGACCCATTTCCAGGTCACTTCCATTTATATATCCGGTTCAATTGCCTCACTATAAAAATTCCTATAGTAAAATACGCTGCCTCTACAGCTGTTGCAATTCATATAAAGTCTTTTGTCATCCTCTGCTGCCTTTTACACTACACAAAACACATAACAGCAAATCCCTTCATACTCCCCAGTATATCTGATGATACTATCTATCATCCGGAACCTTCCCTGCTTGCTTGCCCCTTGTATTATGCAAGCTTTTTATGTATACCTATAGTATAGCACAGTTTTATTTGAATTGCTATAGAATTGACAATATTTTTTAAATTTTTCTGATTATTTTACCACCTGCAACCGTTCACTCACTACAGCTTTCCGATACGGCGTTACATTATTGCTTGTACTACTTTTCAGCCACGAGTCTCTCTTATCTACATACATCGCCTTGAACATATCAATATCTTCCAATGTAGTAATCTTGATATTCTTATTGCTTCCTAACGCAAAGTGCAGATCCATCCCTAAGTCTATCATTAAGGTATTGGTATAAACAGCATTGGTTATTCCACGGTTCAGTGCTTCCTTGTGTGCCCAGAGAGCTTTCCCATATCGGTATGCCTGTGGTGTCTGCACACGCATAATGTCATTACGGTCAATCCCGCTATCACTACTCTCTCCATCACTTGTTCGCATAATGGTTTCCTGGCACCTGACTGCTGACAACCCTGAACCATATTCTTTCGTTTTTTCTATGCAATCCGTAATAATCTCCTCTGTTATCATCGGTCTGACTGCATCGTGAATGATGACAATATCCTCTTCTGCACAAACATCCTCAAGCGCCTCTAAAGCCTTTCTTGCAGAGGCTTGACCATTTTCACCGCCATCTACAATCCATTTTAGTTTTGTAATCCCTGCTGCTCCTGCGTATCCTTTCAATACATCATGCCAGCCACTAATGCAGGACACTATAATAGCATCTATATCCGGATGCTTTTCAAACGCCTCCAGTGTATAGATTATAATCGGTTTGTCATATATACTTAAAAATTGTTTCGGTACTGACTGCTCTGTTCTTGTACCGCTTCCTCCTGCCAATATCAGTGCAACGTTCATAGAATTCCTCCCTATTTTCCTCCCTTTACCTATTATATCGGTCTTTTACTACAAAATAGTTAGTCACATTTCATCATGCTTCCTGCTGCATTGCATAAAGAGCCTTGAACATTTCCACATCTTCTACTGTATTAATCTTCAGATTGGTATCGGAGCCTTTTGAGAGCGTAACCTGCATTCCCAATCTGGATATCATATTATTGGTGTCGTTTTCTCCTCTGATTCCACGGGTCAAAGCCTCTTCGTGTGCCCTGCTCAGTTCCCCCAGACGATATGTCTGCGGAGTCTGGATACGTCGGAACGAATATCTTGAAATAGATATCTTACCGTTTATTCCGTCATCCGTCATCATTACATTATCCATGGAAATAACGGACGCAACTCCCATGCCCTTTCGCTTGCAGGAGTAAATACTGTCCGAAATAATCTCATCCGTAACCATTGGACGAATGGCATCATGAAGAATAACGATATCATCTGTCTTAGAAGTCTCCATCAGCATATCTACAGCAAGCTTAGAGGTATCCTGTCCGCTTGCACCTCCGGTAATTACCCACTTTAATTTATCAATATTGAACTGCTTTGCATAGGCTGTTACCATATTCTCCCATCCCTTTAGGCATGCCACCATTATGGCATCAATCTCCGGATGCTTTTGGAATCTTTCCAGTGTATATACAATAATCGGTCTGTTATTTACATTTACAAATTGTTTTGGAATATCCATTTGAAAGTTCGGATCTGCTCCGCCCGCTAATATAACTGCTATATTCATTTTAGTAACCCCTTATCTTCTTTTAATTATTCCCAACCAACCTCTGATACAACGGCACTGCCACCTTCATATACCCCTTTTCCGGGTCTGGGTTCAGTGCAAAGCATTTTTGTATTGCCTCGAGTGCCTCCTGTTGCCGATTCAGGATATAGCAGGACTGTGCTATCTGGAAATAGAGATAGTCATCATAGGAGCCCTCACCAAGTGCAGAGCGAAGCAGCTCCAGATTTCGCTCCTGTTTTCGCAGCATTTCTTCGGGTGGTAAATCGTAGCCGTGATGCTCCACCATGGCAGGAAGCTTATAGGAATAGAGCACAACTACCTCATTCGGATTACGCTTGCGCGGCGTTACCTGCTCATGTATACGAAAGGTATATTCAAAGAAATTCCTGTTATAGAATCTTGGCACTTCATCTATCTGATACGTCTGCTCTCCGTTTGGCTGCGTATGAAGATTTTTTATCTTCATCATACCGACATGACGGGTATGCTTCTGCATACAGATTCTGACAGCCTGTGCATCAAATTCCTGCAGGTATTCATCGCAATCAACGACGAGTATCCAGTTATTCGATGCCTGAGATGCCGCATAATTTCTTGCCGCACTAAAATCCTTCGTCCACTCAAAATCATACACCTTATCTGTGTATTGTCGTGCAATCGCCTTTGTCCCATCAGTGGAACCGGTATCGATAACCACTATCTCCATACCGTATGGTTTCAGATGCTGCAAGCACTGACCAATATGCTTCTCTTCGTTTTTTGCAATAATGCACACGCTAATCGGTAATCCAGTCATATCTATAACCTCGTCCTTTCACATTTCTTTATCAGATATCTATCGCAGCACTTCCGCGTTCTGTCCCTTATTAGCTATCATTCTCATACTCTCTGCCGCCGAATCGATTTCCTCGTGGCTGAGTGTTTTATCAATCAAGCCTAATAACAATATATTAAATGGCTTTGTATAATCCGCAATGTATGGATTTGACGCAAAGTCCGGTATCATCTCTAAAATATCCTGCTGTGTCTCATAAAACATATCATAGGGTATTTCGTCGTAACGCAAAAATATCATCTTGACTGTTGTCAGATAGTATGTACAAAGCATCTCAAACGCAAGCGCTTGTGTAAATTCACCCTCTAATAATCCTCTCTTGCGGTATTCCTCCCACAGTAGTCTGTTTACCTGCATAATGTCTCTGTTCTGCTCTTTATTTCTGACACGGGAAACAGAATTGGGATTCATATAATAGTGATACAGTCGTTCTTCCACGATTCCTATTTTTTCTGCATAGCAGTTCAAAAGCCCCATCCAATAGATATCTTCAAACAGAAGATTTTCCGGGAAGTGTATCTGATGCTGCTCTAAAAAGCTTCTTCGGTACAGCTTTGTTACCACATAGGTCCCAAGCAAATTAGAAGCTATCATGCGTCCTCTGTCCTGCGCGTTATCAATCGAAATCAGCCTGTCCAATTGTCCCGTATACTTCTCCTGCAGAGTACTCCAATACTTGAACTCCTTATCTCTTCCACAGTCGCAGCAAACCACGTCACACTGCCCTAAGTCAGCTACTGTCAGCATTTTTTCATACATATCAGGCTCCAGCCAGTCATCCGCATCGACAAATCCAATATATTCACTCTGTGCCTTTTTCAAGCCGATATTCCTGCAGGTTCCCTGTCTTCTGTTCTGCTCATTATGAACAATCTGTACCTGAAAGGGATACTTTGTCTGCCATGCAATCAGCTTGTCCATGGTATGGTCTGTAGAGCCATCGTCCACAAGGATAATCTGAAAGGTCTGCATCCCAAGTGTCTGCTCCTCTATTAACTGCATGCATCTGTCTATATATTCTTCTACATTATAACAGGGGATAATAATTGCGATTTTTGCTTCCATGCACGGTACCTCCATTTTACTGCTTAACTGTTGACAACTCGTTCCTTTTCTCTCTTGCAGGCCTCATATTTGTCTCGGAACAGGTCTGCCATTTCCTTATTACCCATCTGTGTATAGATTTCTATGATATGATCATAGCAACGCATCAAATCCTCTCCCAGCGTATCTACATCCTTCAGGGTTGTTGTCTTGATGTATAAAAGCAATGCCTTTAATATCTGCTTACTATCATACATGATACTTGCATGTGTGTAGGTATATTTAGCAGTATGACATCCTTCTGCGTATTTTTCCATAACAGCAACCGCTTCCTCTTCCCTATTCAGCATGTCATACGCCTTGGCAAGTGACATTACCATAACCTGTACAAACATCTTTTCAATGCTCGGATTCATGGCAAGTCCCTTATTAAATAAATCAATGGCGGTCTCCAGATTTCTCAGAATAAACTCTGACTGCCCCGCCTGAAAATAGATATACGGATCCGTAGTTCCATTCTCTATTTCCTTGTATAAAAGCTTCAGATTTCTCTCCTGTTTTATCTTCATATCCTCAGAATTTAAAGCATAACCATGATGGATTACCTCCACAGGCAGTAAAAAACAATTCAAAGGATCATCACGTTTGCTTTCATCCTTAATTGTTATCTGCTCATGTACCGGCGACAAAAAGGTATAGTAATTCCTGTTATAAAAACGGGTAACGTCATCTACACCGTATCCCATCTCATCTTCTTTTCTCAGCACAATATTCTTCAGCCGGAGTACTCCTGCATGTCTGGGATATTTCTGCATCAGGATTCGAAGAATTCTGATGTCGATATGATTCACATATTCATCGCAGTCCAATGCCAGAATCCAGTTATTAGAAGCGTTTTCAGCGCAGAAATTTCTGGCAGCACTAAAATCATCAATCCATTCAAAATCAAGCACCTTATCGGCATATTTTTCAGCAATTTCCTTTGTTCTGTCTGTGGATCCGGTATCTGTTACTATAATCTCAAATCCATACGGTTGTAGCTTTTTTAAACATTCTTCAATATACTTTTCTTCATTCTTTGCAATAATACATACTGAAATCGGTACCTTAGACATAATTCTCCCCTTTTCTGTTCCGTTATTATGTAATCCGTTTTACATAAATTGTATCACACTTTGTTTTTATTTTCTATATTATTCTGATATTTTACAGAAACAGATATGAATCTTGTCTTTTCTTCCTGCATTTTACCACCAAGCGTTGTCCGGCTTTTCCTGACGCGCACGACGCAAAAGGTCTGCCCATATCCTGAGCAGACCTTTTTGTAATACATCTATATTATCCCTTTTGCTATTACTGTAATAATGACAATACGCCTTCATTAGACTGGTTAGCCTGTGCAAGCATAGACTGGCCTGCCTGCTGGAGAATATTCGCATTCGCATAACGAACCATTTCCTCAGCCATATCAGTATCACGGATTGCAGACTCAGCTGCCGTTGTATTTTCAACGATATTATCAAGATTCTTAACCGTATGGTCAAGTCGGTTCTGTACAGCACCGAGTGCCGAACGCTGTCTTGATACCTGCTGGATAGCATCACCGATAACATCAATGGCATCCGTAGCATTTTCACCGGTTGCATCCACAATACCGATGTTATAGCTTGCAAGCTTATCCACACCGAGACCTGCCGCTGTAAGTGTATCAATCGTTGCGGAAATCTTATTCTTTCTATCGCTCTGTGCACCAACATGCAGATTAAAGGTCAGTCCCTCTGCAATCTGCTTTGATGACTGTGTGATATACTTTCCAATCGTTACCGCGCCGTCAATATCAGCAAATCCGTCGGAAGCTTCGGAAGCAAATACTCTGTCTGTCGCACTTGCCTGAGTACTCTTGAATAATCCGCCGGTATAGTTTCCGTTTTCGTCAAAATATTTATTCAAAGCGACACCCGAAACCTGCTGACCATCTGCATTATACAGTTTCTGCAGGCTGGTATCGATTTCCAGATTGTCATCTGTCCATGTATATTGAGCGCCATTCAAAGCACTTTGACTTACACGGGTGCTTGTTCCCGTCTGTCCGGCTGCAATATCAACCAGACGATATTCCTCACGAATGGTATTATCGTCATTCAGGTACTTTGTCATTGCTGTACCTTCTGTTACATGAGTAATCGTACTGTTGGTTGTATTGTAGATATACAGCTCCTGTTTTGCTCTGACAACTGAGGTAGAAGCATCTACCGTCAAATCGGTACCATTTTCAATATCGGAATCAAGCTCCATATTCATAAATGCTACATAATCAGTTGTATTCAGACTTGCCTTTCCCTTATTATTGGCAGCGGCATCCTTTTGCATATAGGTAGTGATATCGTCACCGGTACCTATTTTCTTTGCACCTAATGCAATGCTCGGACCTGAGGTCAGAATCTCCGCCTCTGCGATATAGAGATTATTGGTTCCCGTATAGTTCATGCAGTAGGTTGTCGGTACAATCGGTAACATACTTGTCTTCTGCGAATCTGTCAGAAAGTTCTCTGTATAGGTAACGGAATAATTGGTTATATAAACGCTGGTGGTAGCACCCTCTGTATCTCCCTTAAGCAGGAAGGTCTCATTGAACTTCGTTGTTTCTGCGATACGGTCAATTTCAGAAACAAGCTGGTCGAGCTCATCCTGAATATACAAACGGTCAGATTCGGAATTGGTTCCGTTTGCTGCCTGTACACACAGTTCATTCATTCTCTGAAGCATATCCTGCACCTCAGCCAGCGCACCTTCCGCTGTCTGTACACAGGAAATACCATCCTCTGCATTTGCCGATGCCTGTGTTAAACCACGCACCTGCTTTCTCATTTTTTCTGAAATCGCAAGTCCTGCCGCATCATCTGCCGCACGGTTGATGCGATATCCGCTGGAAAGCTTTTCCGTAGAGCCTGCAACTACATTTGTCGTAAGACCTAACATTCTGTTGGCATTCATTGCCTGTAAATTATGTTGTACTACCATCTTCTGCTTCTCCCCTTATATATCATAGCTTTTCTTGTTAATAGGTTTTCTGCAAATCCAAAAATCCCCTTATTCTTTTAGATTTGCAGAAAACGCCAATCACGCTGTATGGTGATTGGCGCTACTAGTCAGAGTATTACTGTAATAAGCTAAGAACTCCCTGATTAGACTGGTTAGCCTGTGCAAGCATAGACTGACCTGCCTGCTGTAAGATATTGGTATTAGAGTACTTAACCATCTCTTCTGCCATATCTGTATCACGAATCTGAGCCTCTGCAGCTGTTGTATTCTCAACAATATTATCGAGGTTCTTGATTGTATGGTCTAATCTGTTCTGAACAGCACCGAGTGCAGCTCTCTGTCTGGATATCTGCTGTAAGGCATCCGCAACGACATCAATTGCATCTGTTGCATTATCACCTGTTGCATCTACAATACCGATATTGTAGCTTGCAAGCTTATCAATACCAAGTCCTGCGGCTGTTAATGTACTTAATTCTACAGAAATCTTATTTGCTCTGTCGGAATCTGCACCTGCCTGAAGGTTAACAGTAAGTGCTGCTGCCACCTGGGTAGAGGACTGAGTGATGTAGGCACCAATTGTCGCTGCAGTAAAGTTGTTATCAATACCAGCTAAGCCTGCTGCTGTTGCTGCTTCATTGCTGGCAAATACCTCATCAATCGCTCTTGCCTGTGAAGTGGTATATAAGCCACCCGTGTAATTACCATTCTCATCAAAGTATTTATTCAGGGCTACACCGGATACTAACTGTCCGTCTGCATCATACAATTTCTTCAAAGAGATGTCTCGTTCAAGTAACGAATCATCCCAGGTATATGCAGCACCTGCAGTAAGTCCCATCTGATCTGCCACATGATCGCCAATACCTTTTGCGCCATCCAGAACATCAACCAGACGATACTGATCCTTCATGGTATTATTTCCCGTCAGATATTCTGTCATATCTGTATCAGCCGTCACATGTGTGAGTGTACTGTTTGCTGTATTATAAATATATAGCTCTCTTGCTGACTTAATAACAGAAGTAGAGGCATCCAATGCAAGGTCATCGCCGCCAACCTCGGAATCTAACTCTACATTCACAAATGCAACATAAGAATTTGTATTTAACTTAGCTTCTGCCTTATTGGCTGCTGCATCCTCTGACAGATAAGGTGTAATATCTTCGCCTGTCTGAATCTTTTCTGCAGCCAGTGCAATGTTAGAACCGGAATCATAGATTTCCTTATCTACCACATATACATTGTTTGTTCCGATATAGTTAACTTTGTACTTTGGAGCATCTGTTGCGTTTGCTACATCATTACTTACATGATTAACTGTATAGGTCAGAGAATAATTTGTCATATATACGCTCTTCTTCTCTGCAGCTTCGTCACCCTTTAACAGATAGGTTTCGTTGAACTTGGTTGTCTCTGCAACTCTGTCCACTTCACTGATTAACTGGTCAATTTCGTCCTGAATATACAGACGGTCTGTTTCGGAATTTGTTCCGTTTGCAGCCTGTACCATTAATTCATTCATTCTCTGCAACATATCCTGTACTTCTGCAAGTGCACCTTCCGCAGTCTGTACACAAGAAATACCATCCTCTGCGTTTTCAGATGCCTGGTCAAGACCACGAATCTGCTTTCTCATCTTTTCAGAAATAGCAAGTCCGGCAGCGTCATCTGCTGCTCTGTTAATGCGATAACCACTTGAGAGTTTCTCAGTAGAACCTGATGCCTCTTTTGTTGTGATTCCTAACATTCTGTTTGCATTCATTGCTTGTAAATT
Organism: uncultured Roseburia sp.; assembly: GCA_964387365.1. Lineage (GTDB taxonomy): Bacteria > Bacillota > Clostridia > Lachnospirales > Lachnospiraceae > COE1. The sequence continues at coordinate 12,914 of CAYLWP010000066.1, forward strand.
GT
>CAYLWP010000067.1:0-12686 GCA_964387365.1 uncultured Roseburia sp.
GTTTATTCCTGTCTTTCTGGCATTTGCGAACGCACCTGCCATGCCACAGGATGTAAGCTCCGGTGTACTGGAACCGGTTTCCATTAATCGCATTGACGAACTTACAAGAGAGTTTACCTTTGATGTCAGTGATTTGAATATGGACCAGACGGACATTGCCTTTTTTTCAAAGCATCAGTTTATTGAGGTATACAGTGACGGCAGGCTTATCTATGCTTATACCGAGGATGGCGGTATCTGGGGGCATACAACCGGAGCTTTCTGGAACTTCGTCAACATTCCTTATGCTGCCACCGAAGTAAAGATGATTTTTACTGCAGCCTATGATATCGTGGCTAATGAGGTTCCTACCTTTCTGATTGGGGATGAGCTGGGGATTTATTATAATATAGTCCGCTCCTCTGTTCCAACCCTGACTGTCAGCTTTTTAACCGTGGTCTGTGGTATCATGTATTGTATTTCATGGCTGTTCCTCCACAAGGCCTTCGCTATCGGAAACAGTATGCTGTATCTTGGTTGTTTTTCCTTCCTGATAGGCAGCTATTTTCTGAATGAAACGAATGCTGTTATCCTGATTATGCCGAATCGTATTGCCTCTGTGTTTTTGACCTATATCCTTTTGATGGCTATGAGTCCAACCTGTATTCTCTTTATCAGGGAATTTATCGGCACGGTTGAAGATGTACTCTGGAAGATACTGTGCTTTGCTGCTGCCATAGAATTAGTGATTTGCTTTACACTGCAATGTTTACATATTAAGGACTTGCGCGAGACCTTATTTGTAACACATATACTTATCTTCGTGTCAGCAATTTACCTGCTTGCTACCATTATCATCAAGCTGGTTCGATGTCTGGCCTCCAATGCAAAAAGAAAAGAAAAAGCTCCTTCCGAAAACCAAAAAGCTTCCTTTTCAGAGTTTTATGTATCACTTCCTATGTTACGGACATGTTTGATTGGTGTGCTGGTATTAGCAATTTCCGTTTTAATAGATTTGGCCAGCTACTATGACAACATCTATCATTTCGATACCGGAGCTGCTACACGTTGGGGCTTTTATCTGTTCCTCTGGATTATCGCGACAAAATGTATGCAATATTCCTTCGATTTGATGCAAACAGGCTTCCATGCAAATGCGCTGAAAAAGCTTGCCGTCGTGGATATGCTTACCGGACTGCAAAACCGCAATGCCTATATCTCCGATATTGAGACTCTGAGCGATTGCCATGATATTATGATTGTGACATTTGACCTGAATAATCTGAAGCAGTGTAATGATACACTTGGACATGCGGACGGTGATTTTTATATCATCAGCTCTGCAAATATTATTAAAGAGGTATTTTCCTCCTACGGTTCTTGCTACCGCATTGGTGGCGACGAATTCTGTGTCATCATTAAGAATGCCTCTCTGTGTCCAATCGATAACTTAATTGCCTGCATGACCGTAAAGGAGCAGGATTTCATGCAGCAATATCCGAGATTTGACATGCATATATCGTGCGGATATGCGGTCTATAATCAGTCAGAGGATTCCCATATTGAACACACCCGTGCCCGTGCAGACGCACTGATGTATGAAAACAAAAGAAAATCAAAGGAAACAGGCATCGCGTAATGCGATGCCTGATGTATTTCATGCTTTATTATGATTAAGAAGCCACAAACTCTAACGCAGACTCCTGACCTTCCTTCTGATTCTCTGTCGAAACCATGTCACGCAGCATATCAAGATAAACCCTGATTTCTTTGTATACCTGCTCCGGATCAACGGTAAATGCCTTATCCTTCACAATTCCGTCGACGGTATACTGTGCGATTTTCTTTACCTTTTCTCTTCTTGCCTTATCTGTCACTCCCGCAATCTCGCCGCTCTTGGTTAGTCCGGTCAGCTTCTCGCTGAAAATCCTGCGGTCCTCAGCGGTCTGTTCCACTATATCTGCATCGGTTTCTCCTGCTGCCCGCTCCAAAAACATCGACATATAGGGATAGCTTCTGCTGACACGCATCTTAGCAAATGCAACCTGCTTCAGGATTTCAAAAAAGTCCTTCTCCTCCGCATCTACCACGGAAGACACTTCCAAAAGCATGTACTTTACACTGTAACCATAAACAAAGGTGTACAGCCCCTGCTTCGAACCAAAGTAGTGAAACCATAATCCCTTACTGACCTCAACTGCCTTTACCATATCATCGGTACTTGCATGTCTGAAGCCATTCTTTGCAAAAACCTCCAACGCACCGTTTACCATACGGTCCTGCTTCTCTCTGGGCAAATCAAAGAACTTTTCATTCATTATTTACTGCTCCTCCCCTGAGTAATTGACTTATCCGGTCGAATCTATATTAACATAATATCGGGAAGGTTTCAACAAAAAAAAAGAAGTCTGCACCCAAACAGTTAACAAACTTCTTATTTTTTCACATTGCGGGATATCATCTGCGTGCTCAGGTCATAATGACTGTCTTCTCTTCCGACCGTAATATCAAGCCGTACTGTTCCGTTCTCCGTAAATCGGGACGTATCCACAGAAAAGCTTTGAATATCTCCCGCCAGCTGCGATGTTATGCCAATCGCAGTAAATTCAACCGTGATATCCGCTTCTCCATACATCAGTACATTCGCGCCATCAGCCCGGGCAATGGCAAAACGCTGCGTTCCGTTATCAATAATCAGTGCACCCCAGCTTCCGCTTCCGTCCGTATCCGTTCCGCCGGAAAAGCTGACCATTTCCGCTTCCTGAACCAGCCCCTTGATCCGATTGGCTGCAAACTGTGCCTCCTGCTGTAAATCAAGCTCTATAGTATTGGTTCTGTACGTCCGCGTACTGACAGCCATAACGCCTCCGACAACAACTGCTATCAGTGAAAATACAGTTATGGAACAGATAAGCTCTACAAGCGTCATTCCACGGTTATCCGGTATGCAGTTTTTCTTCCGCTTTCTTATATCCATGGCTATCCTTCACTCCTTGGCTTATACCTACATGACTCTTGATACACTACCGGTTAACGGTACAATTGTAATACTTTGAGTCTTACTTCCCTTTGACAGCCTGATGCCTACACAGTTAGCCACAGGCACACCGTTTAACAGGGTGCTCTGTAAGGCACCGCTTCCCCGGTTAAAAAGAAGCTCTATGCTCACGCTTCCTGCAATCGTCACTTCATTTCCGTCCGCAAGCATACACACTACCGTAACATCCTCTCCTCCGAAGCTTGCCTTCCGCTCGGTAGTTGAGGTATTTCCGTCCTGGTCAAGAAGCTGTGTTGTGATTTCCCTTGCCATCAGACTGCCGTCCGTATCTCTTCCAATCACAATACTGGTTTCATGCTTCCCCATGGTCATGGTTTTGGTATGCTGTATGGTGGTCACAAGCTGCTGCGCACACTTCTCCACCGGTCTTCCGGTCAGCGTGGAAATGCCAAGACTTGTCAATCCAATCATGACCGACATAATTGCAACAACAATAATTAATTCAAGCAGCGACATGCCTTTATTGTCCCTTGCTTTTATAAAAAAGGCTTTCCTCATGCTTCCATGCCCCCCTAATACTTGGTCCAGTTCAGATATTGGAAGGAATCCGTCAGATTCAGGGTTCTGTTCATCTCCGCGTCCGTCCATGCTCCCTGCTCATGCGCCGAATACTGAAGCTGCAGCTTAGGCAGACACACCGCAATATCCGCACTGATATAGGAGGAATAGCCGTCCTGCACATACTGCACTCTTACATTACGAATCACAAATCTGTTGTTTGCATCATCACGCTCAACGATTATCTCCGAAGCCGGGGCAATAAAGTATGCATGATACTCTGCCGGAATCAGGCTTTTTATGGCATCCAGATTGGAGCCACCCATACCCTTCTTATCATTCCATATGCCTTCCACTCTGCCAAGAAATGCATTCCGATACCGTTCCTGCCTGTTTCCAGAATCGCGCCAGGCATATTCCTGCATAACGTCCTGATATGCAAAGAAAAAGGCATCCGATAACAAGTCGTCCGTTATCGCTTCCCTTAATACATCCATTGCTTCCTCAGCCTTGTAAAAGCTTTTCTCATTCTGATAGTCCGTTGTCTTCATCTCGTAATTCATGCTGTTACTGTACAGCATGGTCGATACGATCAGCGTCAGAAAAATAACCACAATTAACACTGTTATCAATGCCGAGCCTTCATTATTCAGTTGCAGCTGACTCTTCTTACGGCAATTGTCCATAACGTCCATTTCTTCCGCTTCCTCTATTCGAGCCAATATATTGATTTGTTGTTCCTTCATAATGCGCAACTGTTTTACCATCCTTCGTAATCTTCATTTCCAAATCATATAACGTTTCCTTATACTGTAAAAAAACATTACCAATGTAATTTCTTGCGGAGTCAAAAAATTCAAACCGACCTTCCGTAGGATATTCCCATATAAAGCTATCTGTTCCTAGTGTTTTTCCCAGATTATGATAAAGGATTATTTTTTCTGATTTTGCGTTGTTTCCGTCAACAAACGGGTGGTAATATCTATCCTTATTGGCCAATGCCAAGGCCTCTGCATTTCCACCTGAATAATTCGGGGGCACTTGCTTAATGATAAAGCCTAGTATCTCTCTACCTAAATCATAGTTCGTCTTGATACTTATTCTTTCCTTCATGTCATATGTGGGGTAGTAAAACAGATAGAATCTCTGAAGTGGTGCTTCCTCACCCTGTTTTGAATTTCTATATATTTCAACCGAATTATTTCCGCCACCAAAGTCTTTTTGTATCCGGTAATAGTCATTCTTATTATCATTTGAATAATTTCCACCCGGGTCAATATTTTCCGGATAAATAAAATATTCCGTATTAAAATAGTCGCCTAGTTCTCCTCCCGCATCCAGGAACTCCTGAAAGGAACTGTATCCGGGGATTCTGCCCTCTCCCGTAGCTTCATCTATAAACTCTTCCTTCCATACTCTATACGGGTACTTCAAATAATAAAAGTATTCCATGTCTACTTTTACTACTTCTTCCGAGCCTTCCTTATCTATATTAACATTGACATCCCTTTGTCTGAATTGCACACTGTTTCCATCAAAATCATCCTCCGTCAGCTCAACCGGTCGTTCATCAAGCTCATTGAGTCTTACAAGAAAGGCATCCAGATATTTGTCTTTAAAATCCTCCATTGCCAAGGCTTTGACTTCCCCAAAGGTAATGTAGGTATCACGAAAAATGGCATCTCTTGTCGGTACGATATTCTCTATCTCCATAATTTCCGACACCGAAGTTTGTGTAGCCTTAATTTCCATATTGCCAATCAGATTACCATTGAGGTCCGTCATGCCGTCTATCCTGTAAGTTAGCTCCGGTGCCTGCATAATCTTTTCCACGGAGGCACCGGGGTTCGAAGCCGGAGCTGTCGGATAGGTAAAGCCGTCTGCCGCAGATATGCCAAGCGCCAAAAAGGCCTGTTGCTTTTCTGCCTCCGTTCCTGTCTGTGCTGTAATAAACAGCTCTCTAAGCTCTTCCAGCTTATATCCCTTAAAGGTTTCCATCACATTTTCTGCAGCGGTATTGGTATTCTGCCTTTCCCTTGCCTTTAAGTTATACTGCATGGCAACTGTCATACATTGCAGTACTACAAGTGCCACAATGGAAAGCATAGCCATCGCAATAATGACCTCTACCAATGACATGCCCATATTATTGCATTTTCTGCTGCTAATCCTGCGTAGCTTCCTCTTCCGAATCATCTGCAATCACCTGCTCCAATTTGAAAATATCGTCTGTTCCGCGCTGATAGTCCTTAATCTTGGTGTTCATGCCGCCAAGTCCGGTACCCGTCATGCTGTAAAAGTTCAAGTCAATTTCACCCTCAAGCTCTCCCTTTTCTTCATTCTTCTGAAATGCAATCTTTTCAATACCGACCCGATACTTAAAATTCTGAATCTGTCTGATGCTTCCCTTTAAGCCTTCATAATCCGTCATACTGGTATAGACTGCCGGCTTTCTCTCAAAAACCTGATTCTCACTTCCCTCTCCAATATCGCAAGCGGCAATCAAGTCCTTAGAAACCGTATACATCGATTCCTTTTCATTCATTAATATACTGCCATATCGGATGGTATTCCTATCCTCCAGCTGCTTTGCCAGCATAATAATATCCTCTTCCACTACCACTTCCGGGTATCCTATCACAATCTGATTGATATCAGCAAAACACTCATCAATGACCTCTCTGTAGCTATCTGCATTATGGGCGTAATTCTGTAAAACCCTGACTTCCTGCTTTAATGCCTGATTAGACCTGACAAGCTCTTGGGTTTTCATCTCATATTCCTTGAATACCAGCATGTAAAATGCCAGAACCACAACCAGCCCGACCAGTGCAATACCCAGAAAAGTCTGCTTATTCAGCTTTTTCTTAAGTGAACTATTCATAATAAATCCACGCCTTTCTATCGTACTCTAAGTTACTCCTGACTCACTACCTGTGTCTCTTCCGTAACTGCTTCCTCTATCGTTTGGTATATACTCATGTCCTGCGTTCCGCCCGTATAATAACAGCTGATAAGGAATTCCACGCCTATACTTTTCTTCTCAGCATTCTCACTTTCCTCATCTTCATTACCTTCCGGCGCAGTATCTTCATACACCTCATCAATACGTTCTACTACTACTGTATATAGTGATTCAAACTCTCTGAGTGTTCTGATAATACCTGCTGCTTTTTCCTTATCGGATATAAAAATCATCATTTCACAGCCTGCCGCATCAGACAGTAAATAAGTCACCTCAATGTCTGACGGAAGTGCTTCCTCAAGCTGTCCCAAAAATTCAAGAAGATGGTCATTGCTGTTCTGTGTCAGTGCATGTCCTGCTTCCACCTCAGTTCGGAGTGTTTTCATATTCTCATGCTTTTCATATAATTCCTGTCCGCTCGCAAGCGTTTCCTTGATACCCTGATAGTACGTCTGCTCATCCAGCGCTTCCTGGTACGGTGTTCTTCCATTCATGAATAAGGCCACAATCAAAACGATATAAAAAACAATCATCAATATGCTGGCTACCGGATAATTTGTCTCCCGGCGCTGCTTCTCCTGTTCATTATCAAAGCCTACACTTGCTATTCCTGAGCCGATTACTGCCGCATACAGATTTATCGGTATATCTGCCGCATTTTTTCCAAGCTCTACCGCTCTTGCCTGCTCCAATACCATACAGGTTATCTGCATTTTCTTTTCTACTTCTGCAATAACACGTAAGTCTTTCGAGCCGTTTCCTACAAAATAAATCTGCTCGATCTTCTCGTTCTCATCATTTAGACTGTAAAAATCAGCTATACGAAGCATGGTGCTTACCAAAACCTCTGTTGCATCCTCAATATCCGCCTCCGACTCCATCAGTCGTCCAAAGGCATGGTTAATCGTTCTCTGCAGCACAAGGGCACCCTGATGGAAAATGGAAATAATCGCATTCTCGTCCTCAAGCTTAACCGCCATAACAGGCTGTGCGCCTGCAAGCTTCTTCATAAGCTGAATCACACCGTTACCTGCATAATCAATATCAACAAGAGCAAAGCCCAGAAGCTGTGCAAGCTTCTCGTAGCCCTCGAGCAATCTTTCCTCTGCTGCCAGCACCAGTACCTTATGCTTGCCTGCATTCTCGCCTTCCTTGACGGTATTGGCATGAATATGCGCAACCTTATAGCCCTCTAACTGAATCGGAAAATATTCCGTCAGATTTGCCTTAATGACACTGTCTATCTGATTGACACGCACCGACGGAAGCAGGACTTCCCTGCTGATAATTTTTCCTGAAAAAACAGTGAACTGAACCTTTTTGGCTCTCATTTTTTTCTCTTTTAATGTACTCTTAATAATCGAAGCAAGTGTTTCGAGCTTCTGCGGATTCAGATATCCGTCTTCTACGGCGCCCTCCGGTGTTTTAAGCTCAGCATACCGATACACCGTCGGTTTTTTTGCCATATATTCCATTTCCACAATTCTTGTTATTGCAATACCGATTTCAATAGATAGCACCTTTGCCATTTTGCTTCCTCCAAATCTTTTTTCGCGAAAGAATATTTCTTATAAGCCCGCTGTACGGACTCATAGGGAATATTCTTTCCTTTGGTATTTTTAAAGCATAGAAAAATACCAGCGAATCATCTCATTACCCCACATTGCACAAAGATAAATTCCTACTGACAGGTATGGTCCCAATGCCAGTATGTTATCCGCCCTGCCTAACCGCATACGAATCAGATGGCAGACAGAACCGATGATACAGCCAAGCACAAACGCAAGAATATTACATTGCCAGCCAAGTAACAGCCCGCTTGCCGCCATAAGCTTGATATCTCCGCCGCCGATTCCCTGTCCCTTCGTAATCAGATAGAGCACATATAAAACCAGACTGACTGAGAAAAAGCCAATCACATATTCTGTCCAATTCCCCCTATCCGTCAGGATACGGAACAGACCTAACACGGCAATAAAAACATTAATTCCAAAGGGAATCTCGTAGGTTCGAAAATCAATTACACTTAATACCACCAGCGCACTTGTAAGCAGACAGACGAGCAGACACTCGATGCTTACTCCGAAACGTGCAAAAACGATAAGGTATAAAACTCCGTTCAGTGCCTCGATAACGGGGTACTGAACGGATATTTTTTCCTTGCAATTTCGACACCTGCCCCCAAGCATCAGCCAGCTTACAAGCGGTATCAAATCATACCATTGCAGCCTGTAACCGCAATGCATACAATGCGATCCGGTTGTCACAATATTTTCTTTTTTCGGTAACCGATAGATACATACATTCAGAAAACTACCGATTAGGATTCCATAAAGGAATACGATTGCTGAGAAAAGAAAAGTTAGGAGCATGGGGTGTCCTTTCTGGTGTGGCGGTTTTACGGTGCAATTAGCGGCCTAAGGCTTTTTTTAACTCATCTCCATCATCACCACTAAATGTCATTCCTCCAGTGCTAAATGTTATTTGCCAATTCTTATATTTCGTGCTTGTCATTTTAGGATATGTTGTTATTCCTGCATCACTCAATGCAGCCTCTACACATTTATCTGCCGTTACAGTACCATCAGCACACTTTAAACTATCAGTAACAATAGCCGTTTTTGGATCTGTTGCATAAATTTCAACTGCTGAAACCATAGCCTGAATATTGCTAAGGTCAGAAGACTCTCTTGAACGCTCCACATACTTCAAGTACTGTGGTGCCAGCACACCGACTAATACCGCCATAATAGCAACTACGATGATTAATTCCACAAGGGAAAAACCTTTGTTATTCAGTTTCTTGTTTGATTCGTGATTCATTGGACTCACTTCTCCTTTTCCTCTTTTTTGTTTTTTGAAATGTTTTTCATTTCATGTTTGGTGAATGGTTACTAGTTTGATTTATCTTATACGCTCCGTGCATTACACAGGGCGGATAATTCGTTTATATCGTTTCAAGTGCGGTATACATGGTAAGCATTGGTGCCATACAGGCTGCTACCAGTCCGCCTACCACAACGGCAAGTACTACGATAATCATTGGCTCCATGGCTGCGATTAAGGACTGCACTGCCATCTCTACCTCTTCCTCGTAATACTCGGCAAGCTTGTCAAGCATTTCCTCTGTGTTACCGGATTCCTCACCGATTCTGACCATGTGATATACCATCGGCGGAAACAGTCCGCAATCCTCTAACGGTCGTGACAGCGGCATTCCTATGGCAACCTGCTCCACTGCCTCCTTTAATGCATCCTCGAAGTATACATTTCCAAGAACTCCCGACACAATCTCCGTTGCCTCTACAATCGGCACACCGGAGCCCAGCAGCGTTCCCAGTGTTCTTGCCATACGGGCAGCGGCTGATTTGGTTGTCAGATTCTTTACAACAGGAATCATCAGTGCAAGCTTACCGAAAAAGTACCTGCCTGTCGGTGTTTTTGAAAAGGCAATCACTCCGACAATCAATCCTGCAATCAGCGGAATAATGATAAACCAGTAATTCTGCAGACCCTCACTCATTGCCACATAGAACTTTGTAATTGCCGGAAGCTCCGTTCCCAAGTCTGCAAACATGCTTTCATAGTTCGGAATAACCACCAGCAGCATGACTACCGTAATTACAATTGCCACTATCATAATGGCAACCGGATAAATCATTGCCTTTTTAATCAATGACTGTGTCTTACTGGAACGCTCATTCTGTACGGAAACACGCTCCATGGCAACGCTCAGTGTTCCTGATTCCTCACCTGCCGCTACCATATTTACCATCAGCGGCGGGAAAATCTTGGGATGCTCGGAAAGCGCCTGTGTTAAGGTATCTCCCTTTTCAATACTGATACGTACCTCTCTTAATGCATCACTTAAGCGTTTATTTTCAGTCTGTTCGGACAGCAGACGCATGGTTTCTATGATAGTCATACCTGCCTTATTCATACTGACAAACTGTCTGCACATAACACTCAGGTCTCGCGGTGTCGGATAACCGCCGATTTGTATATTCAAATCCTGTGTCCATATGCTCTGCGCTTTCAGGGAAACAACGACTAAGCCCTGCTCTTTTAGCGCACTGATGACTTCCTGGTCGTTTTCCCCTTCTATAACATCCTTTACTTCTTTACCAAGCTTATTAATGGCCTCATATGCATACTTTGGCATTTTCCTAACCACCTTTTATACTTCAAATGATATTTTTACGAGTTCTTCAAAGGAAGTCGTTCCGTCAAGTACATATTCCGTACCACTCATACGCAATGTTCTCATCCCTTCCTCAATCGCCTGTTCCTTTAGTCTGTCTGCTCCGGCTCTTTTACTTACCAGCTTTTTCAGCTCCGGTGACATTGCCATAATCTCATATACACCGATACGTCCTCTATAACCTGTGTTGTCGCACTTCGAACATCCACAAGGCTTATAAAGAATTGTCTTTTTATCCACATCCAGTCCCATGAATTCTTTTTCATCAGCTGTTGCTTCTACTTCCTCTTTACACTCAGGGCAAAGACGCCTGACAAGTCTCTGCGCGATAATGCCGTTTACCGAGTCTGCTATCAGATAGGATTCAATTCCCATATCCTCCAGACGTGTAACCGAGCTTGCTGCCGAATTGGTATGAAGTGTACTTACCACAAGATGACCGGTAATAGATGCCTGAACCGCAATCTGTGCCGTTTCCTGATCTCGGATTTCACCTATCATGATGATATCCGGGTCCTGTCGCAGGATTGCTCTGAGCGCACTGGCAAAGGTTAGCTCTGCCTTAGGATTTACCTGCACCTGATTGATTCCTTCGATATTGGCTTCGACCGGGTCTTCTACCGTAATAATATTTACATTTGATGTATTCAGCTCGCTTAATGCTGTATAAAGTGTTGTGGACTTACCGCTTCCGGTTGGTCCTGTTACCAGCAGAATACCATTCGGCTTCTTTAAAATATGATCAAACTGTTCCAGCTCATACGGCTTCAAGCCCAACTGGCTCTTTTCTCTTGTTAAAGCCATCTTGGCTGTCAGTCGCATAACTACCTTTTCACCAAAAACGGTTGGCAGCATGGATACTCGGATATCGTATTCCACATGGTCTACAATCTGTGTGATACGTCCGTCCTGCGTCTTTCTCTTTTCTGAAATATCCATTCCGCCAATAATCTTGATTCGTGCCACAATGGCAGGCAGTACGGAAATATTGTATTTTGCTATATTCTGAAGTACGCCGTCAATACGGTATCTTACACGGATATAGTCCTCCATTGGCTCAATATGGATATCGGAAGCTCTCTGTCTGACTGCCAGGTCTATCATTTCCTTTACCATCTTTACAATAGGCGAGCTGTTGATATCCTCTGCTGCCTCATCCGTTGCCGCATTGTCTATATCAAGCTTCTTCTCCTTGACATACTGATTCAGGGCATTCTTCACATCATCCTGTCCATAGTACTTGTCAATGGCAAGCATGATACTTCTGGTTGTCGCAACCACCGGTTCTACCTGATAGTTGGTAATAATCGAAATATCGTCCTGAGCATAAGTATCCAGAGGATTTTCCATCGCAACCCTCAGAACATTCTTATTATCCTCTTTAAACGCAAAGGGAATCATCGTATATTTCTTCAGAATATTGACCGGTACGAGTTCTGCTACCGCTTTATCAATTGTAATTGTCTGCAAATCGACAATTTCAATATTCAGCTGATGACTGAGCGCCTCTGCGATGCTCTCTTCGGAAATAAAGCCTTCATCAATCAGAATTTCGCCAAGCTTTAAATTATTTTTTATCTGCTTTTTTAATGCTATATCCAGCTGAGTCTGATTAATGGCTCCTGTCTCAACCAGCAAATCTCCCAGTCTGATTTTACGTCTTTTGAATTCCATCGTTTCCCCATCCTTTTTCTGTTGCTGTCTCACAATGAAGTATATCTTTTACACAAATCTTTTCTTAAAAAAGTCTGTTGTAGCTCTTTGAAACTGTTATCTTTTCACCTTAAACTTTTATTTGCAGTTTTAATACGAAATTTTTCTACAATAATTATAACTCGAGTTTTTCTAATTGGCAACACATTTTTAACTTTTTTAGTACTTTAGACCTATGCCGCCTCATTATATCAAATAGTTATGTTGCGTGAAAATTCAACCTTTCCTTTTTAATATATAGAAAAGCTTAAATCCTTATAAAATTTATACAT
>CAYLWP010000068.1:0-12441 GCA_964387365.1 uncultured Roseburia sp.
ACTTCTTGTATCTCTTCAACACTCAAATCAATCAATGCATCACTTATCATATTTATCTTTGGCTCCTTCCATATTCTTCTGCCTCCATACACATACTCCAACCTGTAAGGATTATTCCTGCACCAACTATAGGATTAGCTGCACTAACAGCGATTCCAACAGTTGTTGTTACACCTAATACAGCTAACTCATAAGTCTGTAAACTAACTCCTCCATCGAATTCCATTATTTCTGTTCCTGACAACTCTTGAAAACAATTACAACAAATTGTATTTTCCATTTCTTTCTCCTTATTTTTCTCTATATTATTTTCTGTTTCAAAAGCAATATTCTTAACCTCGGTACTTTTGATAACATTATGAGATGTTAATGGTTTTCGCGAATATCTGTTAACCTCATACATACACTGTAACACTAGCTACTCGCATTTACAAACACAAAGTAACGAACGGTCGTTTTTTGTAATAAACGGTCACTTTTATGTCATGAACGGTCATTCCTCGCGCATGAGATACTCCTTATACCTTGCTTCAAACCCCTTCTTACGTCGTCTGGCAAGCGGAACTGATGTACCGTCCTTAAGAACTACTGTACTTTCTACCTTGACTACATATCCCAGATTCACGATATAACTCTTATGTATGCGAACAAAGTCTTTGTTTCCAAGTTCCTGTTCCCACTCACATAGACTTTTATCCGAAAAAAGCTTTTCTTTATCTACGCCCACAACGGTGTATCTTCCATCTGCCTTTAATAACTCAATCTTTCTGCTTTGTACTATACTCCTTCTCCAATCATTGAATAACGAAACCTGCATTAGAACAAATCACTCTCCCAACATATTCTCTTTCATACCTGCATGCCTTTTATCATGTTTTGATTCCATTCCTGCATACCTAATCCACCAGATTAATCTTCTCCAGCAGAAAACGCAGTACACTCTTCTGCTCCACGATTATTTTTGTTTCACAATACATGCCGACTTTTAAATCAAGCTTTTCTCCTGTTTTATTATATAAATTAGTATGATCGATGGATGTTTCCACCACATAATATGCGCTTCCGTCATTGCTGTTAGCCTTTAAATCAGCAGATACAAATTCCACATTACCTTTCATACTTCCGTACTCGCTGGAAGGATATGCCGCAACCTCATATTTTACTTCCATTTCCGGCTGAATCTTGGCAATGTCCTGATTATCAATATAGGACTTAACTAAAAATCCGTCCTCACTTTGAGGAATAATAGTCATAACCGTTGTTCCGGATGATAAATAATTTCCTTCTACCAGCTCCCCTGTCAGATTTACCACGCCTGAGATGGGTGATTTTACAACGGTATTCAGCTTTCCGTTTTCCACCTCTAAAACACCTGCCTCCAATTCCTGTTTTTTCTGGCTGTAGGTGCTGATTTGCGTAGAAACTGTCTGGATTTCCGTCTGGATTACATTTTCCTTGCTATTCTGTATTCCCTGTTCTACAATATTTTGCTGTGCTGTCTGTGCCTCAACCTGTGCGCCGTTTGTTGATAAAATACTCTGCTGATACTGTAAAATGGAGGCTTCTACTCCGGCAATCGTTTCTGTTTCAAGATTTGATAATGCTGTCTGTTTTTGTAGCTTTGTTGCTGTAATCGCATCCTGCTTTGTGCGGATTAAACTCTCCTGTGCCTTTTTTGCCGCTTCAGCAGTCACCTTCTCGCTTTTTGCTGTTGCAATTTCTGTCTGTTTTACTGCTATTAGCGCCTCATCCTTAGAAGTATCTACAACATGTACCGGTTCTTTCGTGTTATCTTCTGTTTCTACTGTTTCCGATGTACTTTCTTCTATCTTACTATTTTCCTCGGATATCTCTGACAACGAAGTATCATTCTGAACGGTAGCAGGGGCTTCCTTCTTCTCCTCTTCTACTGCCGCTGAATCGGTGCTATTATTCTCCTCTGCTACTACAGACACTTCTGAAGATTCGTTATTTTTGTCTTTCTCTACATTATCCATCTGCGCGAGGGTAGAAGCTTCCGTTTCGCCATTTACCAGAGATTGATACGAAATCGTGCGATTACCCACCATTGCAATCTCCATAGACACCTTTTCAATGCTGATTCTTGTAACCTGCGCCTGTGCAATTCTGGTCTTAGCCGCCTCTATTTCCTTTTCTGCCTGAGAGATTTTGTTGTCCGCATCCGATATGTCAGATTTTGCCTCTTCCAAATCCTTTTTTGCCTGATCCAGTTCTCTTTGTAGGCTTGACAGTGTTGTATCATACTGAGCTACAGTATTGTTATACTGTGTAATATAGTTATTTAACTTTGCATAGTAATAAGAATCTGTGGATGAAAATGAATTTTCTCTTGTTCTGATTCCTATGGATAACTGATTCAGCTTATTTACCTCATCCTCATAATAAGCTAACATACTGCTTCCTGAGGCAAGCTTTGCATCATATGCTTCCTTTTGTGTACTAAATTCCGACTGCGCCAAATCCATCTGCAGCGATACAATCCTTTGTCTGGCTATGTATTCATCATAATATGGATTATTCCTATACGCACTTAAATCTGTATTGTTATCCATAAGCCATGATAAATATGCCTCCATCATAGCAAGACGGTCTTCATTCTGCTGTAACTGTGTATTGTAATTATTCAGCTGTAAATCCCAGTCCTTTGCTTCTATTTCATACAGAATATCACCCTTTGCAACCTCTTGTCCGTCTACTACGTTGCATTGTGTAACAGAACCTCCATAGGTATTGGTTATAATAGAAGAGTCCTCTCTAGCCGAAATGGTTCCTGTTCCCTTTACTACAATATCTATTTTAAAAAAAGCTGCCCATATAACCGCAACAGCTACAATGATTAATAAAAGGTAGATAAACAGCACAAAAAACGGATGAGGTCTTGATTCATATACCTCGCTGCTATCTGACATTTCATTCATATCTAATATAATTGGTTTCATGCCGCATCCTCCTTTTCCAATGACTGCTGTGATGCTAGCAATGCATATTTTCCACCCAAGAGTTTTAGCTCTTCGTGTGTTCCAGATTCGATAATTTGTCCCTTCTCCATCACAAATATTTGGTCACAGTCTTTGATGGTGCTTAATCTGTGTGCTATAAATATAGTCGTCATATCTTTACAATACTCATTGATTGTCTTGTCCAATGCTCTTTCTGTTATCGCATCCAAATTACTGGTTGCTTCATCTAGGATTAAAATATCCGGTTTTTTTAACATGGCACGGGCAATGGCAAGACGCTGCCTTTGACCTCCGGACAGATTTGCGCCGTTTTCTTCCAGCATCGTTTCATAACGGAGCGGCATGTCATTAATAAATTCATGTGCCTGTGCAAGCTTACATGCCTCAATCACATCGTCCACCGTCACATCATCTACACCTAACGTAAGGTTTTCCATAATTGTTCCGCTAAAGAGGAAGGTTTCCTGTGAAATATACGCAATGCGTTCTCTTAATGTTTCCATCTGTATATCTTCAATGTTATTGCTATTAATCAGAATGTTACCTTCTTCCGGCGTATATAAATGCAATAGCAGCTTAGTCAAGGTTGTCTTACCGGAGCCGCTCTCACCCACAAAGGCGACCTTCTGACCCTTTCGAATTACGCAATCCACATTATCCAGCACAAGTCGTCTTGTGCCATATCTGAACTTCACATTCTTAAACTCAATATCTCCGTCCAATCGTTCGGGTGTCAGCTTATTCTGCTCACGTTCGTCCTTCTCAGCTTCCAAATCCAGAATCTCACCCAAACGCTCTGCTGCCACCACTGCCGTCTGCATCTGTGGCTGTAAATTAATCAGATTCTTTACCGGGTCAAGAAAATATCCAAGCAGTGAATTAAAGGTAATCAACTGTCCTATGGTCATATTACCATTCAGCACAGATGCCGCGCCTACCCAAAGAATTACCACTCCTCCGATTAATTCAACCGTCCCTTTTAAAGAAGTCTGCAAATTACCCACCCAGCTAAGATTAAAAATGCTCTTCAATAATTTCACAAATCTCTTTTCCGTCTCTCTGTCTGCCCTTCGTTCCGCATTATATGCCTTAATGGTCTGAATACCATTCAAGGACTCCACCAGATAAGAGGTAAGCTGAGCATTGTCTTCCATTGTACGCTCATTCAGCTTCTTGTATTGCTGGTTAAATGTGGTAACAATTACTCCATATAGCACCACAATAATCACTGCAACGCCAAACATCATGGAATTCTGTGTATAGAGAATGATTGCTCCGGCAATCGCCATCAAGGTATCAATCATAATGGTAAGCGTTGCTCCTGAAATCGCATCTCTTACCTTAGATGCATCATTGAAGCGTGATACAATCTCTCCGACCTTTCTGGTGCCAAAAAAATTCATTGGAAGCTGTAATACATGCCTGTAATATCCCAGCAGCAATGCAATATCCAGCTTCTGACTCAGATACAGCAACAGATGGGAGCGGAATGCATTCAGCAGCACCTTAAAAATATTCAGCAAGATGATACCTATGGATAAAGTGATTAAGGTCTGTCGCAATCCGTCCGGCAGGATATCATCCAATAATGCCTGATAGTAAAATGCTCCAAGTATGCCAAGCACTGTATAAACTAAAGAAGCTACAAAAATATGCAGCAACATTTTTTCTGTGGGATTAGTAAATGAATAAATCTCTCAAATAAACCTTTGGTGTCATTTCCTTTTTCGAAGCTCTCATTCTTCACAAGCAGAATCAGTACGCCTGTCCACTGGTACTTTGGCGGCTTATTCTCTTCGTGAACCTCGCCAAAGAATTCTTCCGGCTTGAGCTTTACGATGCCTTTTCCGGGGTCTGCGATGATAACCTGCTTTTTCGTTATCTTATGAATCACGACATAATGCATGAGCGAACCGTCTACCACTACATGGGCGATACAGGGTAATGGAAACTCGGAGAAGAAAGCTTCCTGATTACCCTTCACACCCTTGGCAGAGAAGCCCAGCGCTTCTGCTGCCTTGATTACTCCATAGGCATTCGTTCCCTGCTTATCTGTGCCCACAATTTCCCGAATCTTAGATATGCTGATTCTATAACCGTTTTGTTTTGAGATTGTGGCCAGACAGGCTGCACCACAATCTGTTATGTCATGTTGTCTGACACAGTAGTATTTCATTTCTCATTACCTCGCAAAATAATCTTTGATGTCGTTAAATACATTTATAATTGAATCCATAATATTAGTATTGGCAGCATTGGTTACCTGACTGGTACCTCCGTTCACATCTTCCATTTCTGCTCTCTTCATCTCTTGTAAATCATACTCTCTCATGACTTCACCTCCCTCTTGAAAGGTAACATGAATCCGCTTATAATAAAAGAGGCATGTGCTGATTGGTAGTGAAAACGTGCTATTTGATATACTTACGAAAGATTTTGAGGATTTTATATGCTTTCTTTTGATTTACATAATTCTATTTTTTTATTTACCCTTGTTATTATAGAGTTCCTTACTATGGAGTTCTATGCAACTCACTTTTCTCCCTTTCATCACAAATATCAGTATACTTATTTTCGTTATTTGTTAATCCTATTAAACTCTCTTTTTGTTATAATACCTTTTCCATTTGACATTCTATTCGTCAATAACTTTATATATTTATTCTTAGTTTCGTCCAGAAAGCTTAAGGACACCGTAAGATACTATATTAAATATTTAATTAGATACTATTCCATCTATATATTAGTTTGCTGTATCATTGTGCTCATCAACATCAATATTGAAACTGACAGCACCTTATATACCTACTATATGTCCTCCATAGCAACAATATCGGTTTATATTATCTTTCATCTATATGTTAACTATAAACAGCTCAAGCGTATACAGCTTCCTCTTAGCAAATATATTTCCTTCTTTGCAACATATCTTGTCAGTATTGCTGTTATGATGTACTGCTCACGTTTGTACGGTAAAAGCAGTGATGACGATTTGTCCTATTCTTATATTCTGCTCTTTATATGTGGTATTATCGTCTTCACTCTTCATAACTATCGTTCTATCGCCTCTCTTATGGAGAAGCAGAACGAACAGAACCTATTACTGAAAAAATATGAACTGGAAGAGGACTTTGTCAAAAACATCGACAATTCTCTTCAGACACTTTCCAAGGTACGACATGACTTCAAGAACCATTTGATTATATTAGACGGCTATGCCGAAAGAAAAGACACTGAAAAGCTACAGGAATATATCCATAAAATCAATGAAGAGATTGGTGCTACAAAGCTCTATGATACCTCGCACAATTTGATTTCTTCCCTGCTTAATGCAAAGAATGCTGTCTGTGAAAAGGAGCATATTACCTTCCATGTAGAACATCATTTTCATCACGTAGCAATTGATGACTTTAGTATTATTACAATCTTAGGTAATATTATAGATAACGCCATCACTGCCGCCGGTAAAACCGCTCAGGGCGTCATTGACTTATCAATTGTTCAAATAGACTCTCTGCTTGAAATCACTTGTAGAAATAATCACTGTGAATCTATCACTGAAAAGGATGGTAAGCTGCTTACCACAAAGAAGTCCGAACACGGCTTCCACGGTATCGGACTTGGAAATGTAAAGACTTGTGTTGAAAATATCAACGGAACTTTGGATATTCATTATACAGATTCTGAATTTGAAGTAAAAATTGCATTGCCGAATTATGCAAAAACCCTCAAAGGCAAATAGACTGCGAGGGTTTCCTTTACACTTCCTATACACTACTCTTGATTTCATAAACAGCGTTGATTCCATTAAATATTCCATTACTTTTTACTATTTTGTGTTCCTCTTTTGATTCAGCAAATTAATAAATTCTTCTCTATTAACTGGTGATACTCTTACTATTTTGTTGTTATTCATTAATATACATACTTGCGGTAAAGAAGTTGCCTGTATTGTCAAAAAACCATTTTGTTCGCTTACCCGATTGATGTCATCATATAGAATACTTTTTCTAATTCCCATACAACTAATAATCAATCGTTCTTCTTCGAGAATGTATTTTGTGGATTCAATTGCAATGATAAGTAAACCTGATAATATACAACATAGAAACAATAAAATGAATGTGGTTGACAGATTCATCTCAAATAATGCTCCTGATACAATCGTTTCCAATACAGGCAACGTAAGCAACATCCTAACCATACTTTTATTTTTTTTAGATTTGAATTTCATACTTTTCCTTTTAGGGAATGCTTACCATAAATTATAATAAGCATTCCCATACTCCTTTAAACTGGTCCTGTAAACATTGAGCCTAATGCCCCACCCGTAACAGGCGCTGCAATAAAAAATGCTTGAGCTGCATCCTCATCATTTGTTGCTGCATATACAATAGGAGTGCCCACATAACCTACAACTGCTCCTAAAAAATATCCTGCAACAAATCCTCCTGCTCCTCCACCATTTATCTCTTGATTTTCTTTTTCAGAAATAACACAAAACATATTTAGTAAATCCTCCCTTAATTATCACTTTCTACCATTTCATAAATAGCGTATTCCGTTACAGCTGTGGCACCTAATCCCACTGCTGAACCTACAAGAGATCCAACAGCTCCACCATTCTTACCACCAACTGCTGCTCCTACGGGACCTCCAATTGCAAATCCAACTGCTGCTCCTACTGCAAATCCTGCAATTCCTATGAAAACAGCTGTAGCATCAGCACCACCGCCTACCTCCAACATCTCTTCCTGTGATATTTCACAAAAACCATTTCCATTTTCTTTTCTCCTTCTTCAATATAAATTTCGTTTACACCTATATGAAAAAGTGATATTCTTGTCCTAGGTACTTTTTCATAAGTGCTGTGTAATTTGGACTCTGAGGGTTTTCGCGAATTTTTTCAGAGTCCTTTTTCTATATAAAGCATGTCTGCATATGCAAACCTGCATTATACCATCATTAATCTACAGCTCATTAGGATTCATTCCTGCATACACACATATCTCTCTATTATCCATGTACTATTTATCATGTTCCAATGCCAAGCTCTGCATATTTCTCCTGTCTGATGCGATTAATCTTATCCGCATGCATATCTGCCAATTCCTTATAGTACTTACGGCTAACAGGTATATCAAATCCGCCCGTAACATATAGCTTATCAGGAAACACCTGTAAAATATGATTAAAGTTCACAATATATCCTTGATGCGAATAGAAGAAGCATGATTTATCAAGTCTCTCATAAATACCCGCAAGTGTTTCATAACATACTATCTCATCATCTGTGAGATGAATCACGCATCTGTTTCTTTCCTTTTCTATGTATTTTATCTTTTTCATCTGCAATATTTGATTGTGGTTCTGATATTTGATTTCCAGATAAGTCTTCTCTGCCATCTTTCTATCCTTTAAATATCGCGTATGTATAATACATTTGTTCAATACAGCTTTTAATCCAAGATAGGTAGCCGGTTTCTCCAGATATGCAATGGCATCTATCTGATACGCATCAAACGCATACTTTCTATGACTGGTAACAAAACAAATGGCGGCATCCAAATCTTCCTTGCGAATTTCCATGGCTGTATCCACACCTGTGTACCTTGGCACTTCAATATCTAAGAAGAAAAAATCAAAGCTTTTTCCATTTTCCCGCATATCCTTTAACAAATCTAAGCCGGAAGTATACTTCGACACAATCAGCTTTACTTCTTCTTCACTCATATACGCCTTTAAATATTCACAAATATCTTCAATATAAAATTCTTCATCATCACATATCGCTATCTGAAATTCTTTCATCGTTTGCTCCCTGTTTTTTATGTTACTATTTATTCACTCGCACTTAATGCATTTCCTTCTTTTTTCATTAGTACATATAATGCTGCTACCAATACAAAGAATGCTGCGATGCATACAATTCCCATTACTATTCCCTGACAAGGAATCAAGTCAACAAATAATGCAGAAAAATTAATTGCCATATGTAATAAAATCGATGCACCAATAGATTTTTCATGCTCTGCAACCACCGCTAATACAATTCCAATTAAGAATGTATAGATAATCCAAAGAAGCTGCATATGGAGTAATCCAAACAAAGCAGAGCTTAATACTACTGCTAAAACGGTAGGCATCGCCTTTTTGAATCTGGATAAAATCAGTCCACGGAAAATAACCTCTTCCGCAAATGGCGCTACTACTGCAAGAGCAATTATCTGTACGAACAGATTCTGATTCTGCAATAGTGGCGTTGATGCCTGAATATATCCATTCATTATATCTTCCGGAATTGGTAACAATTCCATTGCATAGCCTGCAAAAAACTGGATCGCTACACCCATTACCACAATTGGTACAATAGAACTTTTTTCAAATGACGTAAGCGTTGCTTCCTGACAAAAACGCTTTCTTCGAAGCTTAAAGATTAACCATATAAGCGCCATTGCCAATAACTGATATGACATTGTCAATATGGTGTTATATTTATTTATAAACTCCATTAATCCCTGTATCAATACCTGTTCGTCTAGCATGGTACCATTAACGCTTGCTTCCAGACCTATCTTAAAACCATAAATAAATTCTGCTACAAAACTAACCAATAGGTTCATACCAAAAAATAAAACTAAATATCCAATTCCTGCTACTATACCTTTTATTTTACTTTTCATGTTATCTCCTCCTGTATTCCCACGGCCGTATTACTTATATCTGCATTCTAGCTTTCTAACACATAATTTACAATACACATGTGCTGATTGGTAGTGAAAACGTGCTATTTGGTAAACTTTTGCATAAATAGCCACAAAACCTTATCTTATAAAAATGGAACCATATAAATTGGCAGACACATCAAATCCTGTTCCTTCTTAAAATCTTTTGTATATACAAGATACTTATCCAGAATACGACCGGAAAACTTTTCACAAAAAGCATCCATAGAAGAATGTGTTTTATAGCTTGATGATTTTACTTCAATAGGACATATTTTATTCTTTCTTGATAGAAGAAAATCAATTTCGTAATTACGTCTTGTTTTTTCATTCGGAAATGTATAGTAGAACAGCTCATTTCCATTTGCAGCAAGTATCTGCGCTACCACATTTTTATACAAATATCCCAAATTTACACTCAAATTATCACTTAAAAGCTTCTCATATATTATGTTCTCGGTAAAATCTTTATCCAAAAATACCAGTGTTGTAAACAATCCTGTATCAGCAAGAAACAGCTTAAATCTGGTCAAATCTTTTGCATTGCCCATACCTATCTGCGGATCATTTGCATGATATGCAATATGAATGGTTTTGGAATCTGCCATATCCGCAAGGAGTTCTAAGATAGAATCTGCTCTTTCATTCTTTAGCACACCGGATACCTGATATCTTGAAGCATTTTTATTGAGCTGTGCCGGTATCGCACGAAAAAGCATCCCCATTTTTCCCGTTGTATCAATTTTTTTAAAATCATCCTCGTACAAGCTTAATATATCTCTCTTTACCTGATCTACACACTTAAAGTTATTAGTGGTAATATATTCTTCCACCGCCTGCGGCATTCCTCCGATAAGCATATACAATCTAAAGTCCCGCATAAGTCTACGATGTACTGTGTCCCCCACAGAAGTCTTTTTCTCAAGAAATGTCTTTATCAATTTCGATGTTGTATAATCACCTATCGCCCATAAAAATTCTTCATAATCCATAGGATACATACTTATCTTTCTCTCTTCACTTGGAATCAGAATATCAGTAACATTCTTTTTTATGGAAATAAGTGAACCTGTTTCTAAATAATCATATCTATGATCTTTCACAAGATGCTTTATCGCCTGTCTTGCCCGAGGACATAACTGTACCTCATCAAAAATAATCAAAGATTCCCTCTCAAATAAATCTACTCTATATAGTAATTGCAATTGCAGAAAGATAAAGTCTAAATCAGAAACATCATCAAACAAAGCTTTTACTTCCTTTGATGCTTTTGAAAAATCAATTAATATATAGCTTTTATATTCGTTCTTAGCAAATTCCTCTGCAACCGTTGATTTACCAATTCGTCTGGCACCTTCAATTAAAAGAGCCGTTTTTCCCGCTGATTCCTGCTTCCATTCGACAAGCTTATCATATATTTTTCTTTTATACATTTTCTTATCCCTCAAAATCGCTGTTTTTATTTTGTTGTTTTACCTCAAAATCGCTGTTTTTACATTTCTATTTTACCTCAAAATCGCTGTTTTTCAAGTATAAGATATCCATTCCTTAAAAAAATATGTATGTGCTTGCTTAACTTTTGTTTTCCCTTTATAATGTTTTGGGTAACGAAATGATGAATTTTGATAAATAGAAAGGTTTTGAATCCATGAGTATTTTAAATGTAGAGAATCTTTCCCACGGCTTTGGGGATAGAACGATTTTTACCAATGTATCCTTCCGTCTCCTGAAGGGCGAGCATATCGGGCTTGTCGGTGCAAACGGTGAAGGAAAATCTACTTTCATGAATATTATTACCGGAAAGCTGATGCCGGATGAGGGTAAGGTGGAATGGTCTAAAAATGTACGCGTTGGCTATCTTGACCAGCATACAGCGTTGCAAAAGGGCATGACAATCCGTGACGTGCTTGCATCTGCCTTTGACTTTTTATATGAAATGGAAGCACGCATGAATGAAATCTGTGACAAGATGGGCGAGGCTTCCGAGGAGGAGCTTGAGGCTTATATGGAGGAGCTTGGAACGATTCAGGAGCTTCTGACCCAGCATGATTTCTATATGATTGATTCGAAAATCGAAGAGGTTGCCAGAGCGCTCGGCATTTTAGAGGTTGGTCTGGATGCTGATGTTACGGATTTAAGCGGTGGTCAGCGTACGAAGGTTCTGTTAGCCAAACTTTTACTGGAAAAGCCGGATATTCTGCTGCTTGACGAGCCGACCAACTATCTTGATGTGAGTCACATTGAATGGTTAAAGAGATATTTACAGGAGTATGAGAATGCGTTTATTCTGATTTCGCATGATATTCCTTTCTTGAACAGTGTAATCAACCTGATTTACCATATGGATAACGCACAGCTGAACCGCTACGTCGGCGACTATGATAAGTTCCAGGAGGTTTATGCCATGAAGAAGGCTCAGCTTGAGGCAGCCTACAACAGACAGCAGAAGGAAATTGCTGACTTAAAGGACTTCGTTGCCCGTAATAAAGCCCGTGTTGCTACCAGAAATATGGCTATGTCCCGCCAGAAGAAGCTTGATAAGATGGATGTCATTGAGCTTGCTGCCGAAAAGCCGAAGCCGGAATTCTATTTTAAGGAAGCAAGAACCAGCGGCAGATACATCTTTACGACCAAGAGTCTTGTCATCGGATATGATGAAGCATTATCCAAGCCGTTAACTCTTTCTATGGAGCGTGGTCAGAAGATTGTTCTTACCGGTGCAAACGGTATTGGTA
>CAYLWP010000069.1:0-12267 GCA_964387365.1 uncultured Roseburia sp.
ATGTAAATATATTATATAATCTGATAATTTGTTTGTAAACCGTTATTATTTAGTTTTTTATCAAGTTTATTTTTTTGCCTTCTCCAGCATCTTTTTAATGTATTTTCCGGTGTAGGATTTGGCACTCTTGGTAACCTTTTCCGGCGTTCCCTCTGCAATTACGGTTCCGCCGCCGTCTCCGCCTTCCGGTCCGATATCGATAATGTAATCCGCAGTCTTAATCACATCAAGATTATGCTCAATAACAACAACTGTGTTACCGCCTTCTGCAAGTCTCTGTAATATCTCCACCAGCTTGTGTACATCCGCGAAGTGAAGACCGGTTGTCGGCTCATCCAGGATATAGATTGTCTTACCGGTACTGCGGCGGCTGAGCTCTGTTGCAAGCTTGATTCTCTGCGCCTCACCGCCTGACAAGGTTGTAGACGGCTGGCCAAGCTTAATATACGAAAGTCCTACATCATTCAGAGTCTCTATCTTTCTTTTAATAGAAGGAACCTTGTCAAAAAATTCCATAGCCTCCTCTACTGTCATATCAAGCACATCGAAAATACTCTTGCCCTTGTACTTTACATCCAGCGTTTCACGATTATAACGCTTACCATGGCATACCTCACACGGAACATATACGTCCGGAAGGAAATGCATCTCTATCTTGATGATTCCGTCACCGGCACATGCCTCACAGCGTCCGCCCTTTACATTAAAGCTGAAACGCCCCTTGCTGTACCCCTTTGCCTTGGCATCCACTGTCGATGCAAATAAATCCCGAATCTGGTCAAATACACCCGTATAGGTTGCCGGATTGGAACGCGGTGTTCTTCCGATTGGAGATTGGTCGATATCAATAACCTTATCCAGCTGTTCCACGCCGTCAATTCCCTTATGTTTTCCCGGAATGGTTCTTGCACGGTTCAGGCTCTTTGCCAGATGCTTGTATAAGATTTCATTCACCAGGGAGGATTTACCGGAACCGGACACACCGGTCACGCAGGTAAATACACCAAGCGGGAACTTTACATCTATATTTTTCAGATTGTTCTCTGCGGCGCCGCGAACCGTCAGCCAGCCGGTCGGCTTTCTTCTCTTATCCGGTACCGAAATCTGAATCTTGCCGCTCAGATACTGTCCGGTAATCGACTCCTCGACCTGCATAATTTCCTCTGCCGTACCCTGTGCGATAACTTGTCCACCATGTTCTCCCGCACCCGGACCGATATCCACAATGTGGTCTGCCGCAAGCATGGTATCCTCATCATGCTCTACCACAATCAGGGTATTGCCCAGCGCCTGCAGATTTCTCAATGCACCAAGAAGCTTATCATTATCTCTCTGATGCAAACCGATACTCGGTTCATCCAAAATATAGCATACGCCTACGAGTCCTGAACCAATCTGCGTTGCCAGACGGATTCGCTGAGCTTCTCCACCTGAAAGAGAAGCTGTTCCTCTGGACAGACAAAGGTATTCCAAGCCTACCTCACACAGAAATCCGACTCTTGCCTTGATTTCTTTTAATATTCTCTTACCGATTAACTGCTGCTGTTCGGTGAGATCCATGGTATCTAAGAAGGTATACAGACTGCCAATGGAAAGAGATGTAATTTCGTGGATATTTTTTCCGCACACGGTAACTGCAAGTGAGCTTCTCTTCAAACGTCTGCCGTCACATTCCTTACATGGCGTGATGCGCATAAAGGTCTCATACTCTGCCTTCATAATCTCCGAAGAGGTCTCTCGGTACTTTCTCTCTACATTCTTAATCAGACCTTCAAAAGCAACCGGATATCTTCCCTCTCCTCGCTGGCCTTTATAATATACGATAACTTCCTTACCGTTTGTTCCATGGATAATCACGTCCTGAATTTCCTTGCTGTACTGTTCAAACGGGGTATCCAGATCAAAGTGGTATTCCTTGCACAGAGCCTGTAACAGAGCATTCGTAAAGCTGCTCTTGTCCGTACAGGACTGCCAACCCATAACGGTAATAGCTCCCTGATTAATACTCAGACTCTTATCCGGAATCATCAGATCCTCATCAAACTCCATCTTGTAACCAAGACCAAAGCAAACCGGACATGCACCAAACGGATTGTTGAAGGAAAAGCTTCTCGGCTCTACCTCGTCGATACTGATACCGCAATCCGGGCAGGCAAAGCTGTCGGAAAAATTCAGGGGTTCTCCGCCAATGACATCCACAACTAACAGACCATCAGAAAGCTTCATTACATTCTCAATAGAATCCGTTAATCTTCTCTCGATGCCTTCCTTTACCACAAGTCTGTCTACAATAATTTCAATATTATGCTTAATATTCTTATCGAGCTTAATATCCTCGGTTACGTCATATAAACTTCCGTCAATACGTACTCTGACATAGCCTGCCTTTTTGGCACGCTCTAAAACCTTGGCATGCTCACCCTTACGTCCTCTGACAACCGGCGCAAGAAGCTGTATCTTGGTTCCCTGCTCCATTTCCATAATCTGATCTACCATCTGGTCAATGGTCTGCTTTTTTATCTCTCTTCCACATTCCGGACAGTGCGGTGTACCGATTCTTGCGTAGAGTAGTCGGAAATAATCATAGATTTCCGTTACTGTTCCTACCGTTGATCTCGGGTTACGGTTGGTTGACTTCTGGTCGATAGAAATCGCCGGTGACAAGCCCTCAATACTTTCCACATTCGGCTTCTCCATCTGCCCGAGGAACATTCTGGCATAGGAGGAAAGAGATTCCATATATCTTCTCTGGCCCTCTGCATATATCGTATCAAAGGCAAGGGAAGACTTTCCCGACCCTGACAACCCGGTCAGAACAACAAATTTGTTTCTCGGTATATCCAGATTAATATTTTTCAGATTGTGCTCATTCGCCCCGCGAATCTTAATTACTTCCCCCTTAGGAAGCATCTTTAACTGCTTTGCGTCCATTTTTAACTCCTCTTATCCGGCAGCTTATCGATGGGCATACTCTCAATAGCTACCTGTCATCCTCTCAATTATTGCCGTGCCATGCCCTCTGTCATCTCATTATATATTTTCTTCAGTTCGGTCATCTTGTCACGCAGCTCTACCGCAGCCTCGAAGTTCAAATCTGCTGCCGCCTTCTTCATCTTCTTCTCTACGGTTGCGATTAACTTCTTGAGCTCCTTCTCGTCCATTGACTCCGGATCCTTCTCAAATGCCTGCTCTTCCTTGGCAATCTCCTTCGAAATGCTAATCAGATCTCTGACAGCCTTTTTAATTGTCTGCGGTGTGATACCATGCTCTTCGTTATACTTTTGCTGAATACTGCGTCTTCGATTCGTCTCATCAAGTGTAATCTGAATCGAATCCGTAATGGTATCTGCGTACATAACCACATGCCCCTGTGCGTTTCTTGCCGCACGTCCTACCGTCTGAATCAGTGAAGTCGCAGAACGCAAAAAGCCTTCCTTGTCCGCGTCCAGAATAGCAACCAGCGAAATCTCAGGAATATCAAGACCTTCTCGTAACAGGTTGATACCGACAAGTACATCAAATACATCTAAACGCATGTCACGGATAATCTGTGCACGTTCGAGCGTATCAATATCCGAGTGAAGATACTTCACACGGATCCCCACCTCACTCATATACCGTGTTAAATCCTCCGCCATCCGCTTGGTCAGAGTCGTAACCAATACTTTATTATGATTAGCCGTTTCCTGCTTAATCTTGGAAATCAAATCATCAATCTGGCCTTCTACCGGATGAATCTCAATCTCCGGGTCAAGCAGGCCTGTCGGTCGGATAATCTGCTCTGCACGGAACAGCTCATGCTCTTCCTCATAAACATTCGGTGTAGCCGATACAAAAAGCATCTGATCTATTTTTTGCTCAAACTCCTCAAACTGTAACGGTCTGTTATCCAATGCAGAAGGCAGACGAAAACCGTAATCAACCAGTGTTGTCTTTCTCGACCGGTCACCGGCGTACATACCGCGCACCTGCGGAATCGTGATATGAGACTCGTCCACAATAATTAAAAAGTCATCCGTAAAGAAGTCAAGAAGACAGTACGGCGGCTCACCCTCGGGTGTTCCGTTCAGATGCCTTGAATAATTCTCGATACCGGAACAGAAGCCGGTTTCTCTGAGCATCTCCACGTCAAAATTTGTTCTCTCCGAGATTCTCTGCGCTTCCAAAAGCTTGTCCTCACTCTTGAAATACTGCACTCTTTCCTTGAGCTCTGCTTCGATATTCTCACACGCTTCCTTTATCCTCTCCGGCGCCACTACATAGTGGGATGCCGGAAAGATTGTTACGTGTTCCAGGCTGGCATGCGTTCTCTGTGTCACCGGGTCTATTTCCGTAATTCTGTCTATCTCATCGCCGAAAAACTCCACGCGAATCAGATACTCACCGCCCTGCGCCGGATTAATATCCAGAACATCACCATGTACGCGGAAGCATCCTCGCTCCAAATCCATATCATTCCTGTCATACTGCATCTCTATCAGAGTGCGGATGACATCGTCTCTCTCCTTCATCATTCCCGGACGAAGCGACAGCATCATGCCGTGATATTCGTCAGGACTACCCAAACCATAGATGCAGGACACACTGGCTACCACAATAACATCCCTTCGCTCGGTCAGGGATGCTGTTGCGGAAAGTCTCAGCTTATCGATTTCCTCATTAACTGCCGAATCCTTGGCGATATAAGTATCAGACTGCGGGATGTATGCCTCAGGCTGATAATAGTCGTAATAGGACACAAAATATTCCACTGCATTTTCAGGAAAAAACTCCTTGAACTCTCCGTAAAGCTGTCCTGCCAAGGTCTTATTATGCGCTATAATCAATGTCGGCTTGTTCAAAGCCGCAATAATATTTGCCATGGTAAAGGTCTTACCGGAACCCGTAACACCAAGCAGGGTCTGAAACTGATTGCCTTGCCTGAAGCCCTCCACCAGCTCGGCAATTGCCTGCGGCTGGTCACCGGTTGGGGCATATTCGGAATGCAATTTAAAGCAATTTTGTGTATCTTGCATAGAAGCCTCCTCAAACTCTCATCGAAAAAGTTCGTCTATCAGCATAATTCGTATAATCCGAACGTATATTCTGTTCTTCTTAGTATAACACATATCTCCCAAATGTATAGAGGTATTTTATGCAAAAATTAATTCTCCACTGAGGAGCATTACCATCTTCCGCCCAATATTCGTCAACAGAAAGAATTTCATTCTGACCTTCTATCACTTGTAAAGGCAAAAATCAATCCAATAATACCAATCACCACAGCAAATAATTCCATCCCGGTACTGCATAGTTGTAATAATATTGCAAATAACAAAACGGCAATTCCTTTTCCTATTCTTTCCATATCTAATGCACCTCCGTTCTATATTATTATATATGCATCATCTGCTGAAACAATCCGCTTTCACTCTATTGAGATAAGGCATTACTGTCCGTTTTCCTCTATATTGGAAAAAGTCCTGCAAAATCATATTTACAGAACTTTTTCATAATACCTATGTAACTATTCCTTTTTCCCGGATGTGGTATATCCGCTGTTAGCCCATATTATCCAATAAATCCTGATAGAATCTGGAATAATCATCTCTCTTCTCATCCACAAACTTAATTGCCGGAGAAGGATGCGCATTCAGAACGCCTGTTAACAGATAAGGAATATCATATCCCCAAACGCTGCCTTTTTCCTTCTCTTCCTTAATATACTTCTGCACGAAATCCATAACCGGAACAAGATTGTATCTTGGGTTTCTTAAGAATGCAAGCAGGGATTCCATATAACAGTTTCCTGCGCCACGTCCCATGCCGCTTACTGTCGCATCAAGAAGGCTGACGCCGTTGCTTAATGCCTCAATCGTATTGGCAAAGGCAAGCTGCTGATTGTTATGGGCGTGGATACCAATCTTCTTGCCGTACTTCTCTGCTATGTTCATATATAAATCTGTGAGTCTGCGAATCTGCTCCGGATAAAATGCACCAAAGCTGTCTACAAGATAGATAATATCAACGTCTGACTCGCCAAGAATCTCAAGTCCCTTGCAAAGGTCTTCTTCGCGAACCTTGGAAATTGCCATGATATTAACGGTTGTCTCATAACCCTTTTCATGTGCATCCTGAATCATTTCGATTGCCGTCGGAATCTGGTGAATGTAGGTTGCTGTACGAACCAGGTCAATGACACTGTCTTCCTTCTTTAAAATATCTCTCTTGTAATCGGTTCTTCCTACATCGGTCATAACGGAAATCTTCATATCAAAATCATTATTTCCGACTACCGCGCGGATATCCTCTTCCTCACAGAACTTCCACTTGCCGAAGTCTTCCTTCTTAAAGATATCCTTTGACGCCTTATATCCAAACTCCATGTAATCAACACCGGCCTTGATATTGGTGCGATACAATTCCTTTACAAACTCATCCGAAAATCCAAAATTATTAACCAGACCACCGTCACGAAGTGTACAGTCAACTACCTTTATATCAGGTCTGAATGCAATCAAATTACCATTGTTCTTTTCCATAATATCCTCCAACTCATACATCTCTCTATTTATTTTTCACTTTAAACCGTTACACTTTAAAGTCCTAAAGTGTTTCTAGCATATCGCTTTTTCGGAGAATTGTCAATAAGAAATTATGTTTTTGTGCACTATTCCCCCGTTTGGGATAGGAAAACCTTCCTAAAAAAGCCGAAAAGTTACCCCCTT
The DNA here is from genome assembly GCA_964387365.1 of uncultured Roseburia sp. Lineage (GTDB taxonomy): Bacteria > Bacillota > Clostridia > Lachnospirales > Lachnospiraceae > COE1. Next base: position 6,708 of record CAYLWP010000069.1, read on the forward strand.
ATTATAGAGAGTAACTTTTCCTTATTTACCACAAAGCTCATCTGCAAGCGCATCCAGCTGTGCTATACTTTCCTCATTCAGCACGGACAGGATTTTCACGGTTGTATCGGTGAAGGTTATGTTTTTGCTTTTTTCAAACATTCCCTTCATCACCTTTGCCGCTGCAGGTGCCCAGCTTCCGCTCTCCACCAATGCAACCGTTCGGTTGCTGTAATTACGTTCCGTCAAATGGTTGATAAACTCACGCATTTGCGGAAATATCTCTGCATTGTAGGTTGTGGTTGCAAGAACGAGCTTACTGTACCGGAACGCATCCTCCACCGCCTCTGCCATGTCGCATCTTGCAAGGTCGTTGACAACCACCTTCCAGCATCCGTTTTTCTTCAGCTTTTCTGCAAGCTTCATAACAGCCTTTTTTGTATTCCCATAAATCGAGGTGTATGCAATGACGATTCCCTCTTCCTCCGGCTGATAGCTTGACCATGTGTTATATAAGTCGAGATAGTAGTCGAGGTTATCAGACAGCACAGGACCGTGGAGCGGGCAGATTGTCCGTATATCAAGTCCTGCTGCCTTTTTTAGCATATTTTGCACCTGCATGCCATACTTCCCAACAATGCCGAAGTAATAACGTCTGGCTTCGCAAGCCCATTCCTCATCGACATCAAGCGCGCCGAATTTTCCAAACGCATCTGCTGAAAACAGAACCTTATCGGTGCTGTCATACGTTACAATGACCTCCGGCCAGTGTACCATCGGAGCCGTAAAAAACGTGAGCTTATGCTTGCCAAGGGAAAGGGTATCGCCCTCGCCGACAACCATTCTCTTGCCCTGAAAGTCGGTACCAAAATAATTCTTCATCATGTGAAAGGCTGCCGCTGAAGCAATAAGTAACGCATCCGGATAGACCTTTGTAAAGTTCAAAATATTTGCCGAATGGTCCGGTTCCATATGCTGCACAATCAGATAATCCAGCTTTCTGTCTCCGAGTGTATTCTGAATGTTATCCAGCCATTCTTGCGTAAAAGCGCCGTCCACGCTGTCCATAATCGCGATTTTCTCATCTATGATTGCATAAGAATTATAAGCCATACCGTTTGGTATAATATACTGCCCTTCAAATAAATCGAGCTTATGGTCGTTGACACCAATATACTTAATATCGTTTGTAATCGTCATAATGTATTGCTCCTTCCTCTTCTTTTACAAGCCTGCGACTTTATTGGAAAATACTTCTATCTATGTTTTTTCTGTTCTTACTATGATTATATCCACAAAGCTAATCAAACTATTCAGATACATTTCAGAACAAATTCCGCCTTTATCAGACCACAATCTGCTCAGTGAGTGTATGAGCGAAGATGCGAAAAAAAGCTGTAACATTCAACATAGAATATTACAGCTTACCTTTCATTCCCTACTCACTTAACTTACTAAATTGTTCCTTGCCGACCATACATAACGGACATACAAAATCCTCCGGCAGGTCGTCAAATTTCGTTCCCGGTGCAATACCCATATCCGGGTCACCGACTTCTTCATCATAAACCCAAGCACATACATCACATACATATTTCATTGCAAACATACCTCCTGCAAACCATTATCTTCCTCCAAAGCTGCTTAAATCCTCTTTTTCTAATAGTTTCTTCGTTTTACAGGAGATTATTCAGAGGGTAACACTTAATCATAATTATTTACTAAATATCAGTGTAATATCCTGATAGCGATTTACCACCCGGTAAATCTCCACATACTCATCCCCAATCTTATACAACACCACATAATTTCCGGAAATCACATACTTATAATCTGTCCGAAAACTGACTCTTTTAGAAAGGTCCGCTCCCATATATGGAAATTGCTGTATATTCTCGATTCGAGTATATATCTCTTGAATAGTTTTTACTGCCATTTCTTCATTATCTTCAGCAATATACTCTTTAATATTTTTTAAGTCCTCTGCAACTAAAGGGTTAATCCGTAATTTCATCATGGGCTATACCCCAACAGATGCTTTCAGCTCATCCAAACTCATCCAAGCACTTTCGTCCTTAACCGCTACTTCTGCCTCTTGCAATTTCATAAGTAGCTTCTTCTCCGCCTTTTCACGCTCGTAATCTTCAATATCCATAACCACAAACTTACCTCTTCCGTTCTTGGTTAAAAAAACGGGCTCTCCTATCACACAATTTTTCAATACCTCATTATAATTTCTCAAATCTGACACAGGTAATATATTGGGCATAAAATCAACTTCCTTTCTTCGATATAACTTCTTCATCTTACATATATATATTATACAAAAAGATGCTGTAAGATTCAACGTAGAATTTTACAGCTATTTTGAAAATAATATATTTCATTCCCGCCACTGTACTTACCACTGTAAAAAGTAGGTTTTTGATACAGCGTTACATAAACAAGAAAAATTTGAACCGTCTTGACATTAGCTCAACACTGTGTTTCAGTGCAATTTGCTGTCAACTTTGAAAGCAAATCACCTAGTTTTGTCGGAAACAAATAACAGCCGAGTGTTTGTATCTTCTGGTTAAGGCTGTGACATATAATAAATCTCTTTGAATTTATATGCTTTGCAAGTCCGTAACCAACTTTTTCGGGCAAAGCCTTGAACTCATCGGGAACGGGAAGGGGCGAGGCAGATTTTGTTCTGGTAAGAGGCGGATGCATAATATGAAATGTAATGTTATCCTTTGCATACTCAATTCGCAAGCATTTTGCCAACGCTTCCAATGCCCCCTTTGTCGAACTGTACGGTGAAATATTCATAAATCCCGTTACTCCTACACCTGAACTTGTAAAAATCACTCGTCCCTTTTTCTGTGCAGTCATATATGGGGTAACGCATTTCACCAAACGTAATGCTCCGAAATAATTGACATCAAAAACATCCTTATATGTATCATAACCCGTTTCTTTTTCACTTTCGAAGGTACATTTGCACGCATTATGAACAGCAATATCAATGGTTCCAAACTCTGCAACCGTTTCATCAACTGCCGCCCTTACCTCATTGTGGTTTCTCAAATCCACCTTGAAAAAAATAAGGTTGCTGTATTGTTGCTTAAGATTTTCCAGATTGTCCGTTTCAATATCTAAAACCGATACCCTATCCCCTTCTGCAAGTAACTTTTCAGCCATAAAATAACCGATACCTTGATTTGCTCCTGTGATAATAATATTGTTAGCCATTGTAACCTCCTATTTCCGCAAAAAACATCTGCATGTGTTTATATGCATCTGTACGGAAAGACTCTTTGTTTTCTTCCGTTAATTCGCCGCTGAACAACCATTTCTGTGCATAAAAATAAATTGGAGCATAATACTTTACTGCAAGATACTCGCTGTCACAATTGGTAATCATTCCGACACTCATCAACGCAGAAAAGATTTTTCTTTGAAAATTAAGCGGCTCATCCATAAGCCAGTGCTGATACAGTTTGCGTACATCATCATTATTAAACTGCTCAATAAGCATAATCCGCATAACCTTATTGCAGAAATCATCCATAAGATATTGCTCGAAAAAGCAATTGGCAACAGTATTAAAACCATCTGAAAAAGAATTCTGTCCGTCTGTAAGACTGTTTTCAAGTTGTCCCATCATTTCCTTGGAAATTTCAGAAAACTCACTTAATAATTCATCAAAAATACTCTGTTTATTTTCAAAATGATAGTAAACAGAACTTTCTTTAATCTCTACATACTTGCAAATATCTCTAATTGAAACTGCCGAATAGCCCTTCTTTGAAAACAATTCTAAAGAAACATCCAATATTCTCTTTTTTGTTATATTCATGTCACACCTTCACCTAACAGTCGTTAGATTGTCAAGACATAAGGTCACATCTAAAATGCTCTTCTTCAAATGTTAAGCGAACCTGCCTTCCGACAAAAGTAAAGCCTCTGCCAAGTTCAAGAAGAAATTGTTGCAGGTTATCAATAATATGCTTTTCCAGCTCTGTTTCTGTTGAAGGCAGATTTTTAAATTGGGGAAACACTGTTTCCCCAATCATATCTTTTGAATATACATTATAAAATCTACGCATCAATTTTAAGTTTTCAACAGAAAATCCTTTTCTGTAATTTTTTATAATCCATTTTCCTTTTTTCTTCTTTGTTGCATATTTTTTCTATGCCTTCAATCGTCTTGACCAATTCCTTATGGCAAACGGCATACAGCAAATACCTATCAATACAGGAACTGTAACTAACAGATAAGGCGACCATACAAAATTGCCAAAGATATTAAATGTATTTGTTCTGAAAATATCCGTAGCACTTCCCACTAAAGGTAATAAGTCCAATGCTTTTTGTAACTCATACGGAAGATATTCTGCAATCATCATCGGTCCGTATACAACAGCCAAACTAAACAGCAATGCTAGTACATTATTGTTTACAGTTGCCGATATAAACATTACAACTCCTGCAAATCCAATTGCTCCGAGCAATGCAAAAGCATATTCATAGATTTCAGCCTGTAACATATTCATAGGTACAATTGCAAACAGCTTAATATTCTGAATAGGAATATCCCATCCTGATGTCCCCATAAAAAATATTTGCGATAAAATATTTGGAATAGCAAGTATTGTAAATAATTCTACTGTAAATGCTAAACCTGTTAAAATTTTTGCAAGAGCGATTTTTCCCCAGCCATTCTTTGTTGATAGTACTAAAGAGCTTGTATTATCATACCATTCACCTGCAAATAAAGACGACAAAGCGATTGCTAAAAACAACGCCATTACAATACCTAAATCTGCAACCATACTTCCAAGAAGCTGTGACCATCCTTCTACCCATTCATAACGGAAAGGCTTCTCTACATCCTGCTCCATATTAAGCAGATATTTTCTTTCAGCTCCTACTTGTCCACTATTTTCTAAAAATTTCTGAACTGCCAGCTGTCTTCTCTCATAAAACCCGGTCAACTTATCAGGATTGACATAGCTTATCATTTCCTTCCTTTCTCATCTCTACAATAAATAAAACTTCCTTTGCAAAAAATATCCCGAATGCTACGAATGCAATCAACCAGAACCCAATTGCGGATGTAGCATATAACCATGGTATTACCCTTGATGAAATCGCCTAGCAGACGCAGGAACCAAGCATTACAACTGCACATGTCCATATGCTCTCTTTTCTTTATAACCGTACCAGCCTAAGCATTCCCGTCATACAAACCAGATTAGCAGCACCCGCCAAAACTAGTTTTGCCAGCATAATCTGGGCGCCTGACGCTCTTGTTACTGCCTCGATTTCACTCATTCCATATAACTGACTTTTGAAAAGTACAGGCATGGCAGCCAATACAAACAGTGGCATAAAGACAGGTATATTCTGTGGAATATCTGCTACGTTCGCAATCGTCAGGCACACAATGAATAAAGTCAATGCCTGCAAAGCAAATATCGGCACCCCTTCAAACCGGAATACATCTGATAAATAGTGAAAGAAGCTTGTTCGTGGTTCTTCTGTAAACGGCAAGTACTTTCCGGCAAATTTTGGCAATTAATTTCCGCCACTTTTT
>CAYLWP010000070.1:0-12228 GCA_964387365.1 uncultured Roseburia sp.
GAACACATTATCCAAATGTAGAGGATAATTTATTAAAGAATGCGATGCAGGTATTTTATGATATCCGTACCATTCGTGATATCAGAAAGAAACCAAGTACTTCTGAGCTGATTGACTGGATTAATGCATTACAGGTTGGCGGTATTTCAGCCGATGAGCTTAGAGCCAAGCTTCCGTTCCTTGGTGTCGTTGTAAAGAAGGATGAGGATCTGGAGGTTGTGAGACAGGAGATACATTAATATGTTTTCTAAATTTTTCTATACCTGTAAGAGTAAGGGATTGAACATTACTCTTAGTGAATGGCTGAATCTGCAGGAGGCTCTGGATAAAGGGCTTTGTGAGAGCTCTCTTACAAAGTTTTATTATATTGCCAGAATGCTTCTGGTTAAGAGTGAAACAGAATTTGATAAGTTCGATATGGCTTTTGAAGAGTGCTTTAAGGGCGTGAAAACAGATATAGAGGTTGGTAAGACAATGTTATCCTGGCTGGACAAGCCGGAGATGAGCGAGATGCTTCATGAGGAAGAGAAGCACTGGCTGAATCAGGTTGAAGAGATTAAGGTAGACAAGGACGACGTCGAAGAGAAGTTCAAGCAGCGACTCAAGGACCAGGATTCCGAGCACAACGGCGGAAGCTATTGGATTGGAACGATGGGTAAGACGCAGTTTGGTAATACCGGTGGTAATGTCGGAGGTGTCAGAGTCGGTGGAACAACCGGATATCAGTCTGCCTTTTCCGTAGTCGGTGCAAGAAAGTACCGTGATTTCCGAGATGACAAGGTTATAGATAATCGTCAGTTCCAGCTTGCTTTTCGAAGATTGCGACAGTTTTCCAGCAAGCTTGATATTCCGAGAACAGAGCTGGATATCGACCAGACAATCGACAAGACCTGTAATAACGGCGGCTGCTTGCAGATTGTTATGGAAAAGCCAAGAAAAAATGCGGTAAAGCTTCTGCTTTTAATGGATTCCGGCGGTACGATGATTCCGTATTCCAAGCTTTTGAATGATTTGTTTCAGGCTGTGCATAAGTCGAACCATTATAAGGACGTAAAGGCATATTATTTCCACAATTGTATCTATTCCAAGCTTTATAAGACACCGGAGTGTGAGAATGGTGACTGGATTGATACTGAGTGGATGTTCCGTAATCTGGACAGTGATTATAAGGTGATTATCGTAGGCGATGCAGCGATGGCACCGGAGGAATTGTATTCTGACAGCGGTAATTACCGTGGGCCAAACGGCGGCTTGTCGGGCTATGAGTGGCTGCGTCTGGTAAAGCGTCATTATAAAAGGATAGTCTGGCTGAATCCGAAGATGGCACCGGGGCGTGCTCCGTGGCGTGAAGCGGAGACTGCGATTAAAGAGATTTTTCCAATGTACAAGCTTACCGTTCAGGGGCTGAATGATGCCATGGTTAAGCTTATGTCAAATAAATAGGGTTTATCGTTATCTTGTTAAAAATCAGAGTCTGTTTTTGTTGCATTTTTGCTAAAAAACGGCAAACCTGTATGTTCATGGAAAAATGTGATTGTAAAAGCAGAGGTTAATTAGTATAATATAAGAGTGATGCAAATACATCAATTCGACAAAATGCTTATTTTTATAAATAAGCATTTTTGATTGGATAAATCTAAGTAATAGTATTACTATTCCGGGTAAATGCAAAGGATTGCAGCAATGAATGGCGTCATTTGTTGCGGGGAGTAGAGAAAGGCAAGTATGATGGAGAAGAAAGTTCCGGAGAGAAGAGTAGGCCTGCGCGATGAGGACATTTTTTATGTCTATGACAAAAGAATTAATAAGTGTATCAAGGATGATTGTGAAGGAATTGTAAAGTACGGACTGGTGCTTCGTGTAAGCATGACAGAGGAGGAAACCTGTAATTGCTTTGAGTGCAATAAGTGTCATATGAAGTACACACCGTATCCGAACTATGTCAGATTGACAAAGACGGATATGATGACGATTTACAATAAGGACGAAGTCGATGCGCGTGACCGCAAGCGTGCCGAGGATGCGGCAAAACAGGCTGCAAGAGATAGGAAAAAGCAGCAGGGACGCAGATTTGCGGGACCAAGAACAGACGGCAAGCCGTTTGAGCGTCGTTCCAATTATAAAAAGCCATACGAAAAGGGTACATACGGAAGCTCCTATGAGAGAAGACCGTATAACCGCGAAGGCAATGCGAATAACGCATATGAGAAAAAGCCTTACGAGAGAAAGCCATATAACCGTGAGGGCAATGCGAGTAACGCATATGAGAAGAAGCCGTATGAAAAGAAAACGTACGGAAGCTCTTATGAGAGAAAGCCATATAACCGCGAAGGCAATGCGAATAACTCATACGAGAAAAAGCCTTATGAGAGAAAGCCATATAATCGTGATGGTAATAACTCATATGAAAAGAAGCCATACGAGAGAAAGTCTTTCGAGCGAAAGCCATATGAACGCAAGACCTATGACGGTAAGCCATATGTGAAAAAGCCATATGAGAGCAGACAGTACGGTGGCTATGAAAGCAGGAATCAGGGTTCGTTCCAGAGTAATCTGGAGCAGGATTCTGCAGAATAAAATAACAGAGTGGCATAATTACCATACCCCTTTCATACAATGTGATAAACATGAAAGGGGTTATTTTTATGGACAGCATAAGGAAGGATTTTGACTTATACAATGATATCAGCAAACGTACCGGAGGAGAAATCTATATTGGTGTGGTAGGTCCTGTAAGAACAGGAAAATCAACCTTTATTAAGCGATTTATGGACGTTATGGTACTGCCGAAGATTGAAAATGAGCACGAAAAGCTTCGCACCATTGACGAGCTGCCGCAGAGCAGCGGCGGTAAGACGATTACGACAACAGAACCGAAGTTTATTCCCAAGGACGCAACGCAGATAGAAATCAGTGAGGGCGTAGATGTAAAGGTCAGACTGATTGACTGTGTCGGTTACATGGTGGAGGGGGCAGCCGGACATATGGAGGAGGACGTGGAACGAATGGTGAAAACACCGTGGTTTCAGGAGGAGATTCCCTTTACACAGGCGGCAGAGCTTGGAACCAGAAAGGTAATTCAGGACCATTCCACGATTGGTATTGTAGTGACGACGGACGGCAGCTTTGGCGAGCTTCCAAGGAAAGTCTATCGGGAGGCAGAGGAGCAGACCATTACAGAGTTAAAGCATATCGGTAAGCCGTTTGTGGTGCTTCTAAATACAACCAAGCCATACAGCGAAGAGGTAAAGCTGGAAGCGGCGGATATGGAAAAAAGATATGCGGTAAAGGTGCTTCCGGTCAATATTGACCAGCTCAGACGAGAAGATATTACGGGGATTTTAGAACAGGTGATGTATGAATTTCCGATTTCCGTACTGGAATTCTATGCCCCGAAATGGATGGATGTTATGTCGGTCAATAATCCGATGAAACAGGATATTATAGAGAAGCTCCGTGAGATTATGACCAAGGTGCGAACCGTCAGAGATTTGCTGGAGCAGGAGATTGCACCGGAAAGCGAGTATGTAAAGCGCTGTAAGCTTGACCATGTCAATATTGCGGACGGTACGGCTGCTTATCAGATGGAGGCAGACAACCGCTATTACTATGAGCTTCTCAGTACGATTACAAATGAACCAATCACGGGAGAATATCAGCTCATGCAGCTGTTACAGGCGCTTGCGGATATGAAGAAGGAATATAATAAGGTGCTGCATGCGCTTGAAAGTGTAAGGCAGAAGGGGTATGGTGTTGTAACACCTGACAGAAAGGAAATTACGCTTGATGAACCAACGCTTATCCGCCACGGCAATAAGTTCGGTGTCAAGATAAAGGCGCAGAGCCCGTCCATTCATATGATTAAGGCGAATATTGAAACGGAGATTGCACCGATAGTCGGCACACAGCAGCAGGCGCAGGACCTGATTCAGTATATTTCCAGTGCGGAAACCACAAGGGACGGCATCTGGGAGACCAATATTTTCGGAAAAACCGTAGAACAGCTTGTAAATGACGGCATTACGGGCAAGATTTCCATGATTGGTGAAGAGAGTCAGGTAAAGCTGCAGGACACCATGCAGAAGATTGTAAACGATTCCAGCGGCGGAATGGTGTGTATTATCATCTAAAAGCGATATAGACAGGGACTTGTAGGCGAATATCTGTTTTGGGTTATGAGCATGAGTATTCATAATTGTCAAAGTAAAGGGCTAAGAGCGCAGATTGTTATTGCTTTTTGTATTGTTTCAGTATACAATAAATTTATAAAATAATAGTGGTTATATTGTTGGAGTTAGAGGGGTTGCATCATTTTGTTCGTGCAACCCTTTTGTGTAAATTTGTAAAGATAATATAACAAACGGGTGTTACAAAAGAGCAAAATGTTACGGAAGAGGAGAACGGTATGTTTCGATTATATGAACCGGCATTTGCAGCTGCATTGGAGGACTGGGGCAATCTCAGTAAGAAATTGCGGTTGGAAAAAGAGAACTTGCAGTTAATTATGAATTCAATGAGTCAGGCATGGGTAGGAGAAACCCAGCGTGACAGTGAAAATATAATGAGAGACATGACTACTACGGGGCTATACCAGCAGACCGCAGAGGTTGTGGAAATGATATATCGCATACAATATAATTTACATCCTGAAATTATAGCTCAGATGGAACGCTGTGAGAAAATGGGTGAACAGCTTTTACAGGATGGATATTTATCCCCCTATTTAATGGGAAGCGGATATCATAATGATGGCTATCTGATATTGGATGATACCTATGTAGCTGCTTTTAACTGTGCCGTAACGGAAGTGTTAGAACAGGCAAATGAAGCAAGGAGCATCATATGTGAGGCAATGGATGCCTGTGACGGTATGATTGATTTTAGCGCGGAGAGAGAGTCTTTGGAAGCCGGTTTTCGAAAGGTGAAAAGAATTGAAAATTTCGCAACGGAATTTAATAAATATGTGATAGAGGTAAAGAGAATAGAGGAAGAAATCGTCAGTAGCTTTCGCGCCATTATTGCAAATGACCCTGACCCGACAAACCAAAAGTGGAATCAGGTATTGCAGAATCTTACTGCAAATAAGAACGTTGGCTACCGGATACCGCAGGTGAGTACGACAGGAATGTACACAGGCAAGGCGACTTTGCTTGAGCCTGCTATTCCAATTGATATAAGCAGTATGCCAAATCTGAATCAGAAGAATCAATATATATCTGATGGTGCTAAATATACATATTCAACAAAAGAAACTGTTATAAAGTATATTAAGAAAACAGGTAAAGCAGGACTGGATGTACTTGGTAAAGCCGGAGCCTACGGAAAAGAGGCTGCGTTGCCGATTGCACTTTTGAAGAATATCATTGACGGTGATGGAATTACCGGTAAAGATATCGGCTCAACGATTAAAGGGATGGGGAATTCCATTATCGGAATGTGCGATGCAATGAAAACTGAAGCAGGAAAATGGCCGTTATCAACAGCCGATATAAAAGAGTTAGCGGGCTGGACTGATTATCCAACCATCAGTACAGCCAGTACAAAAGCAGGTTGGTTAGCTAGGCTTGAAAACGCAGGAACATCTGCGGGGGCTACATTAAAAAAAGAGCTTTTTCCAAAAGTAAAAAAGGTAGCCGACGATGGAAAACTAACGGTTGATTCTGTAAAAGTAGGAATTAAGGTAGCGGGCTGGGCTCTTTCACTTGTTGCTAATGGATTTTCAAACTATGATGAATACAAGAAGGGCGGAATAGCAAAGGAACGTGCAGCGGCTGAAACGGTTACAGAAACCTTAGTTGATATTGGAAAGAACGCTGCAATACTTGCCGGGGTAGCTGCCGGCTGCGCTGCAATAGGTGTGGCAGCGCCGGTAGCGGTTGTAACCGGAATTGGTGTTGGTGTTTCGTTTATTGCCGACATAGCCTGTGAGAACCTGACAGGTAAAAGCGTTACGGAAGCGACTTCAGATTTTATACTTGATACAGCATCAGAAGTGGGAGAAGCTGTTACGGGAGCTGCACAAAGTGCTACAAGTGCTGTTTCAGGTTGGTTTGATAAAGTACTATCAGGTGGCGGAGAGGCACCACAGTATATCGGAGGGTGATAGGATATGTATAGAGAGGGACTTCAAATCTATTATACGGAAGAAGATAAAAAGAATTTGGTAGTAAGAAAATATCTTGAATCAGAGTTAGAGGAAATAAAAAGACAGTATAAAAAGAAACAAAATAAAAGGAGGATTATATATGCGGTTATTATATTACTTCTTATCGCATGTTCGGTTTTATTTGAGTCCATAAAATATATTTCAGACATTGCTCTGTGGTTCATGATTTTTCTGGTTTTTACATATGAATCAGTAGATAGGACTAATATAAAGGCTCTTTCTTGCGAGTACTATGTTGAGATGCAGGTAGAGAAAAAACTGCCAATAGAGTCTAAGATGGAGGGCACTGCGACCCCCGGCTCGGATGCTATAACTTACTATCCGATAGAGGGGCATGATACTACGTCAGGATACAGAAGTATATTCTATATAGATATGGAGCAATATCTTGATACAGATGTTGGCGGAATAGTCAGGAGAAACACGAAAGGAGAAAAGCTATGATAAGAGATTTATTACCTATCGGAAGTGTTGTTATGCTGAAAAATGCAGAAAAACCATTGATGATATATGGCATCAAACAATTGGATACTGATAATGCAGAAGTGGAATATGATTATATTGGAGTATTATATCCGGAAGGAAATATCGGTTCGGATTTTCAGTATTTGTTTAATCATGCAGATATAGAGCAGGTTTTATTTAAGGGATATGTGTCCGATGAATGGACTCAGTTTTTAGATACGATAGCGCAAGCCTACGGTGAATAGATGAAGTACACAAACCTCGCAAGTAGCTAAATGCACTGCTTGTGAGGTTTTTCATAGCAGACAAAGCGCTATCAGGTAGTGGAGAAACATCACAGTATATCGGAGAGTGATAGGATATGTATAGAGAGAAAGTTAGAATTTACTATACGGAAGAAGATAAAAAGAATTTGGTAGTAAGAAAATATCTTGAATCAGAGTTAGCGGAAATTAAGGGGCAGTATAAAAAGAAACAAAATAGAAGGAGGATTATATATGCTATTATCATATTAATTCTTATTTTATGTTCGTTCTTATTTGAGTCTATAAAATATATTTCAGACCTTGCTCTGTGTTTTATGATTTTTCTGGTTTTTACAGATGAATCAGCAGATAGGACTAATATAAAGGCTCTTTCTTGCGAGTACTATGTTGAGGTGCAGATAGAGAAAAAACTACCGAGAGAGGCTGAAATCGAGGGCACTGCGACACCCGGCTCGGATGTTACAAGTTTCTTCCCAATAGAGGGGCGTGATACTACGTCAGGATACAGAAGTATATTCTATATAGAGATGGAGCAATATCTTGATACAGATGTTGGCGGAATAGTTAGGATAAGCACGATGAGAGAAAAGTTATGATGAGAGATTTTCTTTATTGCTAATTATCCGGAAATATATTATCTTTGAGTAAGGAAATAATAGGAAGGCATGGTTTGCATATGGACAACAGGGAATTAATCAGACTTGCATTAGAGGCAAGACAGGCATCGTATGCGCCGTATTCGGGATTTAGAGTGGGTGCAGCGCTGCTTACAAAGGACGGAACGGTTTATACGGGCTGCAATATTGAAAATGCGGCGTACACACCGACAAATTGTGCGGAGAGAACAGCTTTTTTCAAGGCTGTCAGTGAGGGCGAAAGAGAATTTAAAGCGATTGCGATTGTTGGCGGCAAGGGAGAGCTGCCGCAGGATTATGTATGGCCGTGCGGTGTATGCAGGCAGGTTATGGCGGAGTTTTGTAATCCTAAGACATTTCGCATTATTGCGGCGGTTTCAGAGGACGAATATATGGACAAGACCTTGGAAGAGCTGTTTCCCGATGGCTTTGGACCGGCAAGCTTATAGGAGGATGGCAGATGGAATCAATTATTTTTCTTGGTCTTATTTTTGCGGCTTGTTTTTATGTCATGGTGCGCGGTGCTATGGAGGAGAAAAACGCAAGGCGAAGATATGAAGCAAAGCTGAGAGAGCAGTACGGAAAGTTCCCGGACAGAGAATATTCGCAGGAGGAGCTTGAGAATATTACAAGACTTTTTGCATATCGTCACGGAGAGAACTTCTTAGACGATATTACATGGAATGATTTGGATATGGACAGGATATTCCAACTGATGAATCACACCCAGTCTTCGTCCGGTGCGGAATATCTGTATGCCATGCTACGAAAACCGAAGCTTAAAAAGGAAGAGCTTGAAGAGCTGGAGCAGCACATTTCCTATTTTCAAAGAGAGGACGAGGAAAGAGTCCACTTACAGATGAAGCTGCATGCGCTTGGACGGTCGGGACGTTATTCCATTTTTGATTATATGGAATTTCTCGATACGCTTACAGGCAGCAGCAGTAAAAAGCATATCTGTATGCTGCTTGCGTTGGTGGCAGCGTTTGCCATGCTTTTTGTGGAAACGGCACTGGGGGTTATTCTGCTGATTGGTGTTGTCAGCATCAATATGGTTTCCTATTTAAATGAAAAAAGAACGATACAGCCATATGTGACAAGCTTTGCCTATATTAAGCGTCTGGTGGATTGCGGTAACGATATAGCAAAGGAGCCCTTGTCGGATTTGGCAGCATACAAGGAGAAGCTGAAGAAAAAAGTTGCTTTGCTTGATAGTTTAAGCAGGAATTTCCGCGTGGTTATGCAACTGAACTCTACAAGCGGCAATCCGTTTGAAATTGTGTTTGACTATATTAAGATGCTGACGCATATTGATTTGATTCAGTTTAACCGGATGCTTAGTCTGGTTAAGGAAAATAAAAGCGAGATTTATGAGCTTGTGGAATTGATTGGCTATATTGACGCAGTTATTTCCATTGGCGCATTCAGAGAGTCGCTGATGCAGTATTGCGCGCCTGAGCTGATTGAGGGCAGGGAAGTAACGCTCAGAATGGAGGAGGGCTATCATCCTGCGTTAACTGAGCCTGTTGTAAACAGCTTTGAGCAGAGCAGAGGTATGCTTGTTACCGGTTCGAATGCATCCGGTAAATCAACCTTTTTGAAGATGGTTGCCATTAATGCCATTCTTGCGCAGACGATTCACACCTGCGCTGCCAAGTCTTATCAGGGCGGGCTTTATCAGATTTACTCTTCGATGGCGCTGCGTGATGACCTTGGCGCCGGTGACAGCTACTATATTGTGGAAATCAAGGCATTGAAGCGAATCGTGGATGCGGCAGAAAGGCTTGGCGAGAATCCTTTACTTTGTTTCGTGGACGAGGTGCTTCGCGGTACGAATACGGTAGAAAGAATCGCAGCTTCGACGCAGATTATGGAAAATCTTGCGCAAAAGGGAATCTACTGCTTTGCGGCTACGCATGATATTGAGCTGACACATTTGCTGGAAGCACACTACGACAATTATCATTTTGAGGAAGAGGTTAAGAATGGAGATGTGCTGTTTTCTTACCGTTTGTTAAACGGCAGGGCACAGTCAAGAAATGCGATACAGCTGTTAAAGGTCATCGGTTTTTCAGATGAGATTACCGAGTGTGCGGAGGACAGGGCACAGAGGTTTTTAAGAACAGGACAGTGGAGCTAAGGACAGGTAGCTATTTGGTATGAAATAGTTACGAATAACTGATATGAGGAAGGGAAAAATATGTTCGTAAAGATATTTACTGACGGCGCGGCAAGAGGAAATCCGGAAGGACCGGGCGGCTATGGAACGGTACTGCAATATGTGGACCCTAAGGGACAACTGCATGAAAGGGAATTTTCGGCAGGATACAAGAAAACCACCAATAACCGTATGGAGCTTATGGCGGTGATTACCGGACTGGAGGCGCTGACCAAGCCCTGTGAGGTTGAGGTGATATCGGATTCCAAGTATGTTACGGATGCTTTTAACCAGCACTGGGTAGAGGGCTGGCTGAAGCGCGGCTGGAAAAACAGCAGTAAGGAGCCGGTGAAAAATATAGACCTGTGGCAGAGGCTTCTTCGTGCCAAGACGCAGCATCAGGTGAAGTTTACCTGGGTTAAGGGACATGCCGGTCATCCCGAGAATGAACGTTGTGACCGGCTTGCAACAACGGCTGCGGACGGCGACAACTTACTTGACGATGTAGTGGGAGAAGTGTTATTATAATAGTTAAGAAGTCTGACAACTTATCTTGGAAACACTTTGTATTTCCGGGATTGGCTCCAAACAAAATAAAGTGGAAACGTAATTAGGAAGGTACTGAATAATTACGAGGAAGCATATAGATGTGGAAGGGATGGTAAACTAATGGCAAATTTGATTGAGTTTTTCAGAATGGTATTTTCATACTTATTTGTATTTGCGGTAATTATTGTGGTTTCAGCGGCAGGTGCCATTGCAGGTGTGAAGCTCTGGAAGCCTAAAAAGAAGGAAGAGAACAGTAAGGAATCGGAAGCATAGAAATCATAAAAGGAGCTGTGAAGATGAGAAATCATTTTTCACGCTCCTTCTTTTTTGGAAAATGATTTTAGTTGACATAATTGCATTTTGAGTGAATTGTACCATTTACATAAATTATTTTAATTATATCTGTTAAGAGTGTTCATTGACACCCGTGAATCATTGCACTATACTATATATAGATACAAGATATTGTGCAGACTTTTATGCAAGATACAATATAAACACAATTCTTGTACATATTTTAAGTTGTATGAATACAGATTGAAAACATACAACATGTCAGTAATCCAGTTATGTTAAGAGGGACTTGAATAAGAAATACATACGAAGTGAAGAATGGATTACAGTAGAAGGGGAATGCAGTATAGAAAAGGAGGAATCAATATTCATGGGGAAATTAATTGAAGACAGTAAGGTCAATGAAGACATTGATTACGGAAGCCTTTATCAGCCGGCAAGAAAGACTTATGTTATTAAGAAGGACGGCAGTAAAGAGCTTTTTAATGTCCAAAAGGTAATCACAGCAGTAGGAAAGTCGGCATACAGAGCCTTGACAAAGTTCACGGATGAGGATAAGAGACATATCTGTGAATATGTTGTCGGCAAGGTAGACGAGATGGAAAATGACGAAGTGCCGATTCCGGTAATGCACAATATTGTAGAGAGCGCATTGGAGCAGGTAAAGCCGTTAGTTGCAAAGAGTTATCGTGATTATCGTAATTATAAACAGGACTTTGTCCGCATGATGGATGATGTATATAAGAAGAGTCAGTCTATTATGTATGTAGGTGATAAGGAGAATGCGAATACGGATTCAGCCCTTGTATCTACGAAGCGCAGTTTGATTTTTAACCAGTTTAACAAGGAATTATACCAGAAGTTCTTTATGACCACGGAGGAGATTCAGGCATGTCGTGACGGTTATATTTATGTGCATGATATGTCAGCAAGAAGAGATACCATGAACTGCTGCCTTTTTGACGTGCAGAATGTGTTATCCGGCGGCTTTGAGATGGGTAATATCTGGTACAATGAGCCGAAATCTCTTGATGTTGCGTTCGATGTAATCGGAGATATCGTTTTAAGCGCTGCCAGCCAGCAGTACGGTGGATTTACCGTGCCTGAGGTGGACAAGATTCTGGCACCGTACGCAGAAAAGACCTATAAATCTTCCTACGAGAAGTATATCAGTCTCGGAATCAGCGAGGAGAAGGCGGAGGAAGTAGCCCTCGCGGACGTAAAGAGAGAGTTTGACCAGGGCTTCCAGGGATGGGAGTATAAGTTTAATACCGTAGCCAGCAGCCGTGGAGATTATCCGTTTATTACCGTAACGGCAGGTATCGGCACTGAGCGCTTTGCAAAAATGGCTACGATTGAGATGCTGAATGTAAGACGTAAGGGACAGGGCAAGAAGGAATGTAAAAAGCCTGTTCTGTTCCCTAAGATTGTCTTTTTATATGATGAGAATCTTCACGGACCGGGCAAGCCGATGGAGGATGTGTTCGAGGCCGGCGTGAAGTGCTCTGCAAAGACAATGTATCCTGACTGGCTGAGTCTGACCGGTAAGGGCTATATTGCAAGCATGTACAAGCAGTACGGAAAGGTTATCTCACCGATGGGCTGTCGTGCGTTCCTTTCTCCGTGGTATGAGAGAGGCGGTATGCATCCGGCAGATGAGAACGATACCCCTGTTTTTGTGGGACGTTTCAATAT
>CAYLWP010000071.1:0-12136 GCA_964387365.1 uncultured Roseburia sp.
TTTAGAGGAGAAATGAATGACAGGGTTACCATTAGAAGTATATCGTATTGATATGAAATACATCAGAAACTTGCATAATATAGATGATAGAGTTTTATCTGTTTCTCCCCAGATTGGTAAGGATGAGCGCCCTTTTCTTGGAGTGCTCATTATTTGTAAGGAACATAAGTATTGTGTTCCGTTGTCTAAACCAAAGAAAAAGCATGAAAAGATGCGGGACAAGATTGATTTCAAAAAGATTGTATATCATGGGAAGCTGATAGGTGTTTTGAATTTTAATCTTATGATACCGGTTGAAGATGTATTGATTCAAAAAATAGACACTAAGATTCGTAAGCACGATAATGCGGATACGAGAAAGAAAAAGGAATTACTGATAAAAGAAGTGAAAAATACATAGATGCCCGTGGGTGGGAAAGTCTGTAAATATTGGAAAGCCACGAAAATACACGAGCAATTTTGAATTTGGAGGTGTAACTATAGAAGGGATAATTGGATTGGTTTGTTGCATTTTATGTGCATTTCCTTTGTTTGTAGTGGGGTATTACAACAGAAATAGTAGAGAACCTATTACTTTTTGGGCAGGGGATAAGAATTTAAAAGTAAAAGTGAAAGATATTCAAGGGTACAACGATGAAATATCAAAGTTGTATATAAAATGTGCTTTGGCTTTTGTGGTGACAGGAATACTTTGTGTGGTATATTTTTGGGTTGGAATTGTTTGTATATTGCTTGAATGTACATTGGGAATATATGTTGTATGGAAGATATACAAAAATATTCTTTTAAGACATTCATAACTTCCAATTCATAAAGGACAGAAATTTCAGCTTCACGAATACCTTAATTTACTGTATTACCGATTATCAAGCACAAATAATATATAAAGGGGTAATTATATGACCGCAATTGAACAAGGCTGTCTAACGGTTAGCATATTAACTGGAACAAGCAAAAAAATGATTTGTTAGATGCCGTAGAAAAAGCAATTAATATGAAAGGATTTGCCTAAATGAATTGTAAAATAGCGTTTCTTTTTCTTATATCCATGTTTATTGTTTGTTCTGTGGGTTGCTCCGCAGACTACGAAAAAGACAGTGAAATATCTATTAGCAATCAGAAAGAGGAGAACAACAATATGTATACAGACGAAGAACTTAAATTTTATCCGACGCATCCTTCGGACGCGAAAACTCATCAAATTGAAACCACAGAGATGCCGGTTCTGGAGCAGGACGCACCGTTTGAGGTAAGAACACTCTGCGACGAGTTTACGGCAGACGCAGACAGCTTTTTTGCTAAATATGTAGATAAGCGTTTTGAAGTTACAGGCATTGCCAAGAAGGTAGGACCTGATATTCACAACAAGCCGTCCATTGAAATTTCTGACAGTACTGACGGTCAGACCTATGCGCTTGTTATCTTCCCAACAGATGACCATTACAGCAAGGTGGAAGTTGGCGATACTGTGATTGTTCGTGCAAATTATCTTGTTATGAGCAACCATTATGGTACTGTTATGAAATACAGTGAACTTGTATCTGTGGAACAGTGAGGAAAAATTCATGAAACAGCAAGAGCAACTTATTTTGAACTACCCACTTTTCAATGGTAAGAAGGTAATAGAAAATGCATCCATCGTAATTGAAGATGGAATGATTGCTCGAATAACCGAAACAGAAGAGGTTGACAGTGATTATTTCCTTATGCCGGGACTTATTGATGCTCATACACATATGAATACAAAGGAACAGATTGAAACCATGTTAAAAAATGGTGTTACCGGAACTTGTGATGTGGCAGCGTCCGAATCTTTGGTTCAAAATGAGAAGCAGTTTATGATTGTTTCATCTTTTGGGATGACGATGGGAACTTTGAATGGAAAATCCTATGTTAAGAAAGCGATAGACGCCGGTGCAGAGTATATCAAAGTGTTGCTCATGGAACCAAATCTAATGATGAAGAGCGTTCTTAAAGATATTTGCAATACAGCTCACGATAACGGAATGAAGGTTGCTGTTCATGCGGTTTCGTTAAAAGCAGTGCAAATGTCGGTGGACTGTGGTGCAGATATATTAATTCATGTTCCCATGAAAGAAGAATTTCCTAATGAGCTTGCCAAAACGATTGCTGAAAAAGGGATTGTTGCGGCACCTACCCTTGTCATGATGGAGGCTTTCGCAAACAGTGGCAGAAGTGGTTACAAACCGGAACATTATCGGAATGCTGAAAATGCCGTGAAGCTGCTTCATGAAAATGGAGTGACAATTCTTGCAGCTACCGATGCGAATCCGGGTTCCTATGCTCCCGCAGTAGCATATGGTACGTCTATGCATCGCGAGATGGAGTTGCTGGTGCAGGCGGGTATGACACCGACCGAAGTTTTGGCCAGTGCTACGAGCAAGGTCGCAGAGGCGTTTGCGATAGAAAATATCGGTACTATCGAGGTGGGCAAAAAGGCAGTGTTTATACTCATCGAGGGAAGACCGGATGCAGATATCACCGATACAACAAAAATTAAACAAATATGGATTGACGGAAAGCCAATCCTGTGAGGTGGAATATGAAGATTATTACAATAGAAGAGCATCTGGCTGGTGCTCCTATCAATCGCTATCTCGCAAAATACGCAGCAGAGGATGCGCCTTATACGGCAATGGCACATGGAAAGGGTCGTCCTTATGATGCAGACCCGGAATTATTTGAAGATTTGGATAAACGTCGCATTGAGGATATGGATAAATATGGGATTACCATGCAGATTTTATCCTGCCCTGCAAAATCACAGCTTCTTCCAAAAGAGGAAGCAGCTTTTATCGTGAGTGAAACAAATGACTATATTATGCAGGCAGCAAAAAAACATCCGGACCGATATGGCGCTTTTGCACTTTTGCCATGGTCTGCACCGAGTAAAGCAGCAAAAGAAGCAGAACGTGTCAAGGCATTGGGATTTCAAGGCATTCTGCTTGCAGGAAGGGCATCCGCAGGAAATGCATTCCTTGAGGATGAACAATTTCTTCCTGTTTTAGAAGCCTGTGAAGCACTTAGTCTTCCCATTTATGTACATCCGGGTGCACCACTAAAAGCGGTACAAGAATCTTATTATGGCGGCTTGGGTGATGAAGTTAGTGCCAGATTATCATTGCATGGCTGGGGATGGCATAACGAAGCAGGAATACAAGTTCTGCGTACGATTCTTGCCGGACGATTTGAACAATTTCCAAAGCTGCAACTGATAGCGGGTCACTGGGGAGAAATGCTTCCGTTCTTTCTTTCTCGCATTGACCAGTCAATGCCGCCATCAGTTACAAAGTTAAGGCGTACCGCTACGGAAACTTTTAAGCAGAATGTATATATTACGCCTAGTGGAATTTTTGATTATCCTCAGTTGAAGTTCTGTGTGGAAGTAGTAGGCGCAAATCGTATCATTCATTCTGTGGACTGTCCGTTCATCAGTAACGAAGGTGCAAAACCCTTTATCGTAAATGCTCCAATCAGCGATGTGGAGAAGGAGCAAATAGCATATAAAAATGCGGAGCATTTATTCGGATTGAGATAAAATATGCTAATTTCAGAAATGATTAATGTATCTGATGCTTTTCAGGGAATTTTTGAATATCTTTGATGAGAGGTACGGTGGAGAATGGAATTTGTAGAGGGAGACCTATTATATGGATGGTAAGACAACTATAAAGTATTTACAAACTTATATAAAAGAAAAGGACTATCAACCTGAACTGTTGAAAGATTATTTTCTCAAGTTATCAGAAGAGGTTGGAGAACTTTCGCGTGCAATGCGAAAGGGACTAAAAGCTGAGAATAGCAATGAAATTTTAGGCACAATAGATGAAGAGTTATGGGTTGTCATTTATTATGCTTTAGCTATTGCAAACATATATGACATTGATATAGAGCAAGTGATTAAAGTTAAAGCTGAAATGAATGAAAGCAGATATCCTTCAAAAGTTAAATTTGAGGAAGGAAGATAAAATAACGGAAATGCATATGATGAAATAATGCAGGAGGCCGGACTTAATCGTTTCATTATGTCGATGAGTGGAAAAGCCCGAAAATGCTGGAAAATTAGAGAGATACACGAGCAATTTTGAAGTTGACGGAGGCAAAAAATGTTACATATGATAATTGAGCAAACATATAAATATCCAATGCGTATGAAATACAATCATGAAACAGGAGAATTTACAGAAAGCGGATCCAAATCATTAGCATATGAAAGAAATTTTGCTAAACCCTATGGATGGATTAAAGAGTCAGGCACACCTCCGTTTCCGCATTGGGATTGCATTTTAATGACAAATAGGGAATACGATTTAGGTGATGAGATAGAAATTAAGATAATTGGCGTATTCAAAAGGGCAGATTTTGACCACAAATATGTAGTTGTTGAGGCAACTAGAGAAATCGACGACATTACAGAACTTATGGCAGTTGAAATGGACGAGCTGAATAAACTGTATCCTCGAGTTGGTGAAGGTGAAGGTTGGTTTGGAAAAGAAATGGCGGAATATTGTATGAATAATCATGAGAAGGCATTGTAGTAATATATACTAGTTAATTTTTGAATACATTTGTTGAGAAGTCTGGTGGGAAAACAGAATTTACGGAGGGAAGCGCTCATGAACGAATTGGAAAAATGTATGGCGGGCGAATGGTATGATTGCCATAATGAGATTTTTTTAGAATATAAAAATAATGCAAGAAATTTATTGGCACAATACAATTCATTTGCATATAACCAAAAAGAAGAAAAGACAAAAATTTTAAAACAACTCTTTGGAAGTATGGGAACGAATGTCTCAGTAGGACTTCCGTTTATATGCGATTATGGAAAAAATATTCATATTGGTACAAACGTATCTGTTAATATGAACTGTACATTTGTTGATTGTAACAGAATTGAAATAGGAGATAATGTTTTAATTGCTTCTAATGTGCAAATATATACTGCCACACATCCGGTTGAACTTTCTGACAGGCTGACACCGAATTGGAATCCGGAAAGCGGAGAATATTTCTGCCGAACTTATGCCCTGCCTGTGAAAATAGGTAATGGATGTTGGATAGGCGGCGGTGTCATTATTCTTCCCGGAGTAACCATCGGAGATGGTACTGTAATCGGAGCAGGTAGTGTTGTAACAAAGGATATACCGGCAAACTGTGTTGCGGTTGGCAATCCATGCAGAGTTATTAGAAAAATAAATGGAGAATGTAATGATTAAATTAGTGGCTTTCGATTTAGACGGAACAATAGCAGATACGATTCCAATGTGTATGAAAGTGTTTTGAAATAAGGATGTTAAAACTCTTTGCGTAAGTTCCAAATATGTTTGGTAGCCTTGCAAATACCTATTAAGCTATACTTTTTTGTGAAAGGAGATGCGAGAAATGCAGTTAGGAAACAACATTTATACTTTAAGAAAAGAAAAAGGTCTTTCACAAGAAAAATTGGCTGAAAAAATTAATGTCACAAGGCAAACTATATCAAATTGGGAACTGGGAGAAACTTCGCCTAATCCGGAGCAACTAATTCTTTTGTCTAAGGAACTAAACAAAAGCATAGATGAATTAGTAGGAAATGAAATGGAACCGCCAAAAAGCAAAGGAAAAGAGGATAGTATAAAAAACCTAAAATACATTTATATTGGTCTTGCAATTCTCTGTGGTTCAATAGCAGGCATTTGGTCTTTTTCGGCAAACAGATTTAGACATGATGAGATGTTATTGATTATTGGAATCGGAATGATTGCAGGAGTCTGCTTGGGTGTTGTATGTCATAATATTTTAAAATATATAAGGCGTAAAGACATCTGACAAATATCCTTGCCAAATCGCCTGTCACCATGCATAATGATAAGGTGCTTGTTCTAAAAGACATGGATTTTTGTATCGTAACTATGAAGGCACTAAATAATTACGATAGAAGAAAAGATGAACACAGGGTGGAAGAATGAAATTTTATTTAGCTCCCCTAGAGGGAATCACAGGATATATTTTCCGTACTGCACTTCATGACCATTACGGAGAGGGTGTGGACAAGTATTTTACGCCATTTCTCACACCGCATACAAAGTGCAGCTATAATGCGAAGGAATGGAATGATATTACACCGGAGCATAACCGGGACAGACATACGGTTGTGCAGGTGCTGACCAATTCGGCAGAGGATTTTTTGCGAATCGAAAAGGATTTACAGGAGCTGGGATATGATGAAATCAATATCAATCTGGGCTGCCCGTCAGGAACGGTTGCGTCCAAGGGGCGTGGAGCAGGATTCCTTGCGGAAACAAAGAAGCTGGACAACTTTTTGGAGGAGATTTTTGCAAAAACAACGGCAAAGGTGTCCATAAAAACAAGAATCGGTATTGATGACCCGGAGGATTTTTACGAGCTTCTGGATATTTATAATAAGTATCCGCTTGAGGAGTTAATTATTCACCCACGTGTTCTGCGTGAGTATTACAAGGGAACGCCGCACTGGGAAATCTTTAACTATGCGATGAAAAACAGCAAAAATCCGCTTTGCTATAACGGCGATATCTTTTCTGTGGCGGATTACAGGCGCTTTTGGCAGGAACTTCTAAAACAGGATGCAGAAAATAAGGTTCATGCAGTCATGCTTGGAAGAGGTGTTTTGCAGAATCCGGCATTGATAGAGCAACTGGCTCAATATGCAAAACAGGAAACAGAAGCGCAGAGCTTTGACAAGGAACGCTTCAAGGCTTTTCATGCCCGGTTGCGGGCAGATTATATGGCACAGATGTCAGGTGATATGAATGTGTTGTATAAGATGAAGGAGCTGTGGTTTTATATGATATTACTGTTTCCGGAACAGGAAAAAGTGTTAAAGAAGATAAAAAAGGCAAGGAAGCTTGCAGAGTATGATGCGGCGGTGCAGGAATTACTGTAACAAAGCCCGGCATTTAGAAATAAGGAAGGACATTTACAATATGCAGAATTACAAGATGATTATAGCCTATGATGGCACTCGTTTTTACGGCTGGGAGCATCAGCCGACAACCGATATGACAATTCAGGGGAAGCTGGAGAATGTGTTGTCGCTGATGGTGGATGCACCGGTGAAGGTAATCGGCGCAGGAAGAACCGATGCCGGAGTACATGCAAAGGCGATGGTTTGTAATGCACATTTTGAGACGGATATGACAGTGGAGGAGATTCAGGAATATATGAATCGCTACTTGCCGGATGATATTTGTGTGGTTGAGGTCAGAGTGGCCTCTGACAGATTCCACAGCAGGTATAATGCGATTGGCAAGACCTACTGCTATACCTGTTATGTCGGAGAACTCAAGCCGGTATTCAACAGAAAATATGTCTACACGCCACCTGAGATTCCGGATGTGGAGCTGATGAAAAAGGCGGCGGAATATTTAATCGGAGAGCATGATTTTGCAAGCTTTTGCGCCAATCCGAGAATGAAGAAATCCACAGTCCGTTTGGTAGATAAAATTGAGATTGTACAAAACGGTTCCTATCTGAACCTGACCTTCCACGGAACGGGATTTTTACAGCATATGGTTCGTATTCTTACAGGAACGTTACTCGAGGTTGGCTTTGGAAAGCGTACGCCGGAAAGCATTGCAGAGCTGATTGAGGCAAAGAACCGCAGACTTGCCGGATTTACGGCACCACCGCAGGGGTTATGTCTGATAAAGGTAGATTATGATTAAATATGGTTGACATAAACAATATCATAGAATTATAATAGATTGAATGTACTTTAAAGTACGAAAAAAAGACAAAGGAGGGCGAAGATATGCAAAAGACAAAGTTAGGTTTAACAATTGGTATGTTGAGTGCGGTAGTTTATTTTACTGCATTGTTTGGGGGATTGATTCCGCTGTTTTTACTTGTAGGATATATTCTGTTATTCGAACAGAATGACTGGTTGCGTATGGTAAGCTTTAAGGCTGTTGCGTTAACAATTGCTTTTTCTGTGATTTCCGCAGTGATTGGTCTGATTCCAAGTGCGTTAGGCTGTATCAGCAACTTTCTGAGTATATTTGAAGTTTACTTTAATTATAGTCCGGTTAGCAGTCTGATAAGTGTTATTAACGGTATTATCAACATTGTAAAGATTATTATTTTCCTGATGCTTGCTTTTAAGGCAATGAAGCTGCAGGATATAAAGATTTCTCTTGTTGACAAATTTATTGAAAACTAATATAGACATAAGAAAAATGAGGGTAGGAAAAGATGTTTTGTGAAAATTGCGGAACACAGTTACAGGATGGTGTAACAAAGTGTGGAAATTGTGGGCATGATATGGCAGCGGCAAACGAACCGGCAGTTGAAAAAATGCAGGCTCCAAAGATGCCGAATGTAAAGATGCCGGCTATGAATACGAATAGTGCAGCAGCCATGAATAACAATAAGATGATTGGTATTATTGCATGTGTAGTTGTTTTGGTAGTGTTGGTTGGCTTTCTCCTTACAAGAAAGACAACAGTGGACTTAAATGATTATCTTACAGTAGAGTTTTCCGGATATGATACAGTTGGCAGGGCTTCCGTTACCTTTGACAGAGAGAAGTTTACCAAGGATTTTGAGGACAAGCTTGAGCTTGATGAAAAGGCAGTAAAAAAGAGCAAGGGTAGAGAGCTTTTAGAGCTTTATTCCTATTTCTCAGGCGAAGAATACTGCGACCTTTTCCTTGAAGGCTGTGTGAGCGGTAAGCTTGACAAAACAAATAAGCTTACAAACGGCGATAAGGTTGTATATGAGTGGGATTGTAATGATGATGATGCATTAGAATACTTTAATGTGAAGCTGAAGTATAAGGACAAGGAGTTCAAGGTAGAAGGTCTTGAAAAGGCAGATACCGTGAATCCGTTTGAGTCCATTGAGGTTATTTTCTCAGGTATTTCTCCGCAGGGAAGTGCTACCGTTGAGAAAACAGGCAGTGATGATATTACAAGAAGTATCTATTTTGAAGTAACACCAAGCAACGGCTTGGAAAATGGTGATGTTGTTAAGGTAAAGGTTAACAGTGCCGGAAACGATGATTACTATATTGAGCAGTACGGAGCAATCTTATCCGAGACAGAGAAGGAATACACGGTTGAGGGACTTGACAGCTATGCACAGAGCGCATCTGAGATTTCAACAGATATGCTTGAGAAGATGAAGAAGCAGGCAGAGGATCATTTCCATTCCCAGACTGTTTCCTGGGAAGATGAAGTGAGTGTTACCGGTATCACCTATCTTGGTAATTACTTCCTGAGTCCTAAGTTCTCAGATAGATCAAACAGTAATTTCCTGTATCTGGTATATAAGGTAGATACTCTTTTCACAAATGATAAGCATAGTGAAAGACTTTCTTTCTACTATTATACAAGATTTGATAATATCATGACCTTATCTGATGGAACAACTTCGGTAGATTTATCCAGATATACAGCACCTTCCTCATGGGATGGATTCAATCATGAATTCAGATGGGGAGATGGCTGGGGTGACTATGAAAGATTAGTATTCCCGGGATATCAGGATATCGATACCATGTTCAATAAGCTTGTAACTGCAAATATCAGCGATTATGAGTATGAAAACAATGTAACTGAGTAATTACATAACTGAATAAATAGTATGCTTCCGCAGATTCGTCTGCGGAAGTTTTTTTGCGGGATTCTGTTATTATTTTAACAAAATAAGTTGATTTTATGTTAAAAATATGTCAAAATGTTTTTGATATAGTAACCGGCAGGCAATAAAGTCCGGTTAAGTAAGATATGAGTTGAGAAAGGTATGATTTTATGAGAGGAATTGACACGCAGGTTAGAAAAATCAGACGAGAAATTTTTCGTGAAGTAGCAAATATGGCATACCATTCCAAAAATCTGGTTGAAGATATGGAGGCATTACCGTATAAGCTGGCTGATGCAGAGAATTCCCCTTATTGGGATAATATTTATAGAGAGAGGGAGATTATCCGAGAAAGAACACGGCTTGCCATGGGTATGTCGCTTCGTCCCGAGGATGAGCCGGTGCAGGTAAGCCAGGGCGTGGAGGAGAGTAATATTGATGAAAAATATTATGAGCCACCTTTGATGCAGGTTATTTCCTCAGCATGTAATGCCTGTCCGGAGAACAGATATGATGTAACAGACAAGTGCATGGGATGTCTGGCGCATCCGTGTAACGAGGTGTGTCCGCGTGGTGCAATCACCATGAAAAACGGTCATTCCGTGATTGATCAGGAAAAATGCATTAAGTGCGGCAAGTGCAAGACGGTTTGTCCTTATGATGCAATTTCCCATCAGCAAAGACCCTGCCTTGCTCATTGCGGAGTGAATGCGATTCAGTCCGACAGCTACGGCAGAGCGGTAATTGACAATGAAAAGTGCGTATCCTGCGGTCAGTGCATGGTAAGCTGTCCGTTTGGCGCAATTGCAGATAAGTCGCAGATATTCCAGCTCATTCGTGCGCTACAGTCCGGCAGAAAGATAATTGCGCAGGTTGCGCCTGCCTTTGTCGGCCAATTCGGACCGAAGGTAACGCCGGACATGCTGAAAACGGCATTAAAAGGGCTTGGCTTTTTTGAAGTATATGAAACAGCAATCGGTGCTGACTTAGGTGCGATGGCAGAGGCAGAGCACTACGTCAGAGAAGTAGCAACAGGTGAGTTGCCGTTCCTGCTGACCTCCTGTTGTCCGTCCTGGTCCGTGCTTGCTAAAAAGTTCTTCCCGGAAACAATAGATAAGATTAGTAATGCACTGACACCGATGGTTGCCACAGCGCGTATAATCAAGCAGGATCATCCGGATGCAAGTGTCGTATTTATCGGACCTTGTGCAAGTAAAAAGCTCGAAGCGAGCAGAAGAACGGTTCGTTCGGATGTTGACTTTGTTATTACCTTTGAAGAGCTCACAGGAATGTTTGAGGCAAAGGGCATTCTGCTTGAGGAAATACAGGCAATGGATACCATGCAGGATGCAACGGCGGTCGGTCGTGGTTATGGTGTTGCCGGAGGCGTTGCCAGTGCAATTGAGTCATGTATTAAGGAATACTATCCTGATACGGAGATTCATATTGAGCATGCGGAGAGTCTGGCGGAATGTAAAAAGGTATTGCTGCTTGCCAAGGCCGGCAAGAAAAACGGATGCCTGATTGAAGGTATGGCGTGTCCGGGGGGCTGTATTGCCGGAGCAGGAACGAATATTCCGATTACCACAGCGGCCAAGGAATTGCTGAGCTTTAAGAATTCCACAGAACGTAAGCTTCCGGAGCCTGATGAACATTAGTGTATCAGTATGGCAGGCGTTTCGAATGCGTAGCAGGAACTGTTACACAGAATATCGTTTCGCTATTGACTTTGCCATGTCGGATTGGTAAAATTTATTTTTGGAATGTAACTATGAAGGTACTGAATAGTTATGTTGGATTAAGTCTAAATATTCAGAGTCAGACAGTGGCTCTGAATAGACATAGAAAAAGAACAGGAAGGGAATAAACATGGCAGGAAAAGTAAGATGCAGATTTGCACCAAGTCCAACAGGAAGAATGCATGTTGGTAATTTAAGAAGTGCTTTATATGAGTTTTTAATTGCAAAGCATGATGGCGGAGATTTTATTTTCCGTATTGAGGATACAGACAGAGAACGTTTTGTAGAAGGTGCGACTGAGATTATATATAATACCTTAAAGGCAACGGGACTTGAGTATGACGAAGGTCCTGATAAGGATAAGGGCTATGGTCCGTACGTTCAGAGTGAGCGTGTGAAGGCCGGTATCTATATGGAATATGCTAAGAAGTTAATCGAAAAAGGCGAAGCATATTACTGCTTCTGTGACAAGGAGCGTCTTGCAACTCTGAAAACAGAGGTTGTAGAGGGCAAGGAAATCAGTGTGTATGACAAGCATTGTCTCCATTTATCCAAGGAAGAGGTTGAGGAGAAGCTCAAAAGCGGTATTCCTTATGTTATCAGACAGAATAACCCGACAGAGGGAACAACAACCTTCCACGACGAGTTATACGGAGATATTTCGGTAGATAATTCCGAGCTGGATGATATGATTCTGATTAAGTCAGACGGATACCCGACTTACAACTTTGCAAACGTAGTAGATGACCATTTGATGGGAATTACACATGTTG
>CAYLWP010000072.1:0-12109 GCA_964387365.1 uncultured Roseburia sp.
ACGACCTACTCCCTTTCCAGGGGAGCCCCTTCGGCCAGCTTGGGTACTTCTCCATTAGGCTTACCTATTTCTTCTCTATACACAAATTTCTTTGTGAGCGGAGAGGGTGGGATTCGAACCCACGCGCCCTTGCGGACAAACGGTTTTCAAGACCGCCTCGTTATGACCACTTCGATACCTCTCCATGCCTTTTTACTTTTCTTGCATTCTGCCTCACTCAGCAGCGCAAGATTTATTATATCCATATCCCGCTTTTCTGTCAACTACTTTTTTTATTTTTTTTGAACTTTTTTATTTACTCGCACAATTCCAAATCACACGCAGTAAATCTGCGGATTCCGAAGGTTTTCAGAATTGTTAGAGTTGCTTTAGCAACAGAACAATTCGTGACATCATAATATTACCTGAACTATGTTTATCATTTTCCGTGCATCACTACAGCATAAATACCTTCGCAATTTCCAAATCCTCCGGTGTCGTTATCTTAATATTCCGGTAGGAGCCCTCCACCAGTTTGACCGGCAGCTTTGTAAAGTATTCCACTACCATTGCATCATCCGTAACAGCTACGCCTTCTGCCAGAAGCTGTACTTCTTCCTTTAACAGGCGTTCATAAGCATCAGATATAAGCTCCGCCTCAAATACCTGAGGTGTCTGTATCTGCCATACTCTTGCTCTGCTGGGTGTGCTTTCAACAAAACCTGCCTCATCGGATATCTTTACGGTATCCTTTACGGGCATTCCGACAACACAGGCTCTGCTCTTTTTCACCTGTTCATAGGCGCGCAGTAATATTTCTTCGTCGATAAAAGGACGCGCACCGTCGTGTATAAAAATATAATCGCAATCCCAGCTTATCGTTCGGATGCCGTATGCAACGGAATGATAACGCTCCCTGCCGCCTTCTGTGACTGCTCTGATTTTTGTGAATCCATATTTCTCTATGATTTCCTTCTGACAATATTCTTCCTCGCCCTTGCCGACAACAAGCACAATATCGTCAATAAAGCTACTTTCAAAAGCCTGCAGCGCATAATAGAGAACCGGCTTATCCTGTATCAGAAGATACTGCTTATGAACCTTGCTGTTCATTCTCTTTCCCTGTCCTGCTGCCAGAACAATTGCTGTTGTATATGTCTTTGGGGACTTACATCTTTCTTCCATTATGATCTGCATCCTTTCTCTTCACAGGCAGAACATCTGATTAAGCACGATATTGCTTGCCGGGCTTTTGGCTTTTGCAACAAAAAGTGCCTGCGCAACAGCAGACACCGGTACTACTTACTCAGTTTTCTAACGCTCACCTAACTTTAAATTTGGTACTGCATTTAAATCATATCCGCTCCTGGTACCTTTCAGGTATTCATAATATCCTGCAACACCTATCATCGCTGCATTATCCGTGCATAAAACCGGTGACGGATGATAAAATTCTATCTTGCGCTTTGCACATTCTTTTTCAAAGGCTTCCCGCAGCCCTGAATTGGAAGCAACGCCGCCTGCTATCGCAAACTTATGAAATCCATATTCCTTTACTGCCTCAAGCGCATGCTCTACGAGTACATCAATCACTGCCTTTTGGAAGGAGGCAGCCACGTCTGCACGATTCACTTCTATTCCTTTCATTTCACAGGAATTCAGATAATTGAGCACTGCTGATTTTAAACCGCTGAAGCTAAAGTCATACACTGCATCCTCAACCTTGGCTCTCGGAAAATGAATGGCATCGGGATTGCCTTCCTTAGACAGCTTATCAATCTTTGGTCCTCCCGGATAACCAAGTCCGATTGCACGGGCTACCTTGTCAAAGGCTTCTCCTGCCGCATCATCCCTTGTTTTTCCTAATATCTCATACTCACCATAGTCCTTAACAACAACAAGATGTGTATGGCCGCCCGAAACGACAAGACATGCAAATGGTGGTTCGAGTTCTTTATTTTCTATATAATTCGCGCTTATATGTCCTTCTATGTGGTGTACACCGATTAATGGCTTATTCGTTGCAAAGCTGATTGCCTTAGCAGCCGACACACCAACAAGCAGTGCTCCTACAAGCCCCGGTCCATAGGTAACTGCAATTGCAGTAATATCCTGCAAGGTCACGCCAGCCTCCTGCAACGCCTCTTCAATTACCTGATTGATTTTCTCGATATGCTTTCTTGAAGCTATCTCAGGAACAACGCCTCCGTATAGGGTATGCAGTGCTATCTGCGATGAAATCACATTCGATAACACCTCGCGCCCGTTTTTTACAACCGCTGCTGCCGTTTCATCGCAGGAGCTTTCGATTGCCAATATCAGAACATCTTCTGTCTTTTCCATTTCCATATCTATGCCTTTCCAAAATAATCGTTCCGGATTATTCCGGAACCGCTGCGTCAAAGCCCAGTATCTTCCAGTGCTTTGTTTCCGTATCCTTTCTTAATACAAATACCTGCTGATTGCTTGAATACTCGGCACCTGTACGAATATTATAGATGCAATAAAGCTGCGCCATTTCTCTTCCTGCTACCGTATACTCCTCTACGTCCGTGCTTGCGGACAAGGTAAAACTGGTAATCGTATAAGAATTCTCACGGAACGATTCTACGTCCTTTTTTAACTGCTCTATATATTCCTCTCTCGGATTAGCCCTAACAAGCTCATCATCATAAATTGCAAGAAGCTTGTCTGCCATCTGCTCTAACTGTTCGTCGGTATATTCTTCATTGTACAGACACTTAGAAATCTCGCTATAATATTTTACAACTTCCTTTGGTGTCGGCGGGTAGTTGGTTTCCAGATTCCTCAATAATACTTCCTGTACCTCGGTAACTACCACATCATCTCCGGAATTTTCTGACTTATTAGACAGATGAAAATAGTATCCTCCGACTAATAGCGCCATAATTACAATTAAAATAATCGTTTTTGCTTTGTTCCCCATAACATTTTCCCCTTTCCTGCAGTCCTTCTGCTGTTGTCTTATTTCTTCTGTTCTTTTTCATCCTCAAACAACAGTTCTTCGCTTCTTCCATCCTTTGCAATATAGGTTTCCGGGAAAATCGCCCGTACTTCCTTTTTATATTCCTCGGGACGGGTTAACGAGGGTGAATAATGCGTCAGCCACATTTTTGCAACTTCTGCATCCTTTGCCATCTGAGCCGCTTCATAGAAGGTCATGTGCTTATGCTCCTTCGCCTTTTCCTTCTTATCCGGCTCTCCGTACATTCCTTCACATATAAAGAGGTCTGCACCTCTGGCATTTCTGACAATACTTTCTGTTGGTCTGGAGTCCGTACAATAAGTAACCTTAATTCCTTTTCTGGCTTCTCCCATGACCATCTCCGGTGTGAATACACCTTCCTCCAGCTCAAGGTTTTCTCCCTTTTGCAGCCTGTTCCAATATCTGCGGTCGATTCCCAGTGCCATTGCTTTCTCAAGCTGAAACTTTCCCTTGCGCTCCACAACGATATTATAACCATAGCAGGTTACATTGTGATTCACGCGGAAGGTCTCTATGCGGAAGCCGTCAAAGCAAAAAGTCTGCTCTGCCTCCGTTATCTCCATAAACTGTAGCTCAAACGGCAGCTCCGGTGCCACAACACGCAAGGCGTTTACAACCTTGGTAAGTCCTTTCGGACCAATCATCAATAACGGTGTTGTTTTTTCCGCATTTCCCATTGTTAACAGCATTCCCGGCAAGCCTGAAATATGGTCTGCGTGATAATGGGTAAAACACATGATGTCTATCGGCTTCGGACTCCAGCCCTTTTCCTTCATAGCAACCTGTGTTCCCTCACCACAGTCAATTAATATACTGGTTCCGTTATATCTTGCCATTAACGATGTCAGCCATCGATAGGGAAGCGGCATCATTCCACCTGTTCCCAGTAAACATATATCTAGCATCTATTATTTCTATATCCTTTCTTCCTGATTCTCAGGTCCTTCTCCTCCACATAATAACAGCGTTATCCTTGGGTTTATCATAAAAATTCGGTCGTATTCCTTCCGAAGCAAAGCCTGCATTTTCATATAAACGGATTGCTGCATGGTTCTGCTCACGCACCTCAAGCGTAAAATCCAGGATTCCCTTTTCCTCTCCGTATTGCAAAAGTGCCGCCAGCAACGCAGTTGCAATATGCTGTCCGCGACAGCTTTCCGTCACTGCTACATTGGAAACATCGCCTTCTCCCGCTATCATAGTAAGCATACAGCCTCCGATAATGACCTTGTCTGCTTCCGCAACCAGATACACTCTGTCAGGATTGGTCAATATTTCTTCAAAATCATGTCTTTTCCACGGCATGGAAAAACAGTTTTCCTCCAATGCCGTTACCGCATCCACATCCTGTGACTGCATTTCCCGAATCTGTATTATCATGGTTCTAATCCTCTATGCGTTCTTCTCTGCCTCTGCGCGTTCTCTTTCTGCCTGAGAAAGACGCAGATAATCCGGCGCATGCTCTGCCGCCGTCTGAGTCATTCCCGCTTCATACAGACGTTCTCCAAGTGTTGCGACACAGACTGCTCTTTGCCGGTTACAGCACGCCGGTGCAAAACTATACGGTACATTTATTATATCGGCAAGAATCCCTGAAAAAACAGAGACTCCATCCCCTAAAAAGATAACTTCTCTTCCTATTTCATTAATCTTATCTGCTATTTCATGAATATCTACTGCACATTGCTCTACTATGTGCTTCATTTCATATACAGAAGCCTTCTGCTCTCTTACGAATTCATACAGACCGGTATATACCTGATTCCTGCGTGCATCCATAAGCGGACAGATTACCTTGTCACTTCCGTACAGATTATATGCCAGTGCATCCACAGTCGGTACGGCAACGATTGGCTTCTGTAAGGCTAAGCCTAAGCCCTTTGCCGTTGCGGAGCCTATTCTGAGTCCGGTAAAAGATCCCGGTCCTGCTGCCACGGCAATTGCATCGAGCGTATCCATATCAAGCTCTACCATATTGCGCAGCTCGTCCAGCATAGGCACAAGCGTTTGTGAATGCGTCTTTTTATGATTCATCGTGTATTCCGCGATTAAGTTATCATCCTCTACCACCGCTACCGAAGCTACAAGCCCGGAGCTGTCTAATGCAAGTATTTTCATTCCTCTATTGTTATCCTCCGATAATCAAAGCCCTTGGTTAAATCCTTTTCTATGGTTATGCTTTTTGCATTCTCCGGTATAATCTCTGCAATCAGCTCTGCCCACTCAATGATACAAAGACCGTCACCGAAAAAATAGTCCTCATAGCCAATCTCGTCCATTTCCTCTATATCGCCGATTCGATACACATCAAAATGATAGAAAGGCATTCTTCCTTCCTCATATACCTGTACAATCGTAAAGGTCGGACTGTTTACCGGCTCGTCTATTTCAAGCCCCTTGGCAACTCCCTGCGTAAAAACCGTTTTACCGACACCAAGGTCGCCATTCAGCGTATAAATATCTCCCACCTTTGCTTCTCTTGCAAGCTTCTCGCCTACGGCAAGGGTTTCCTTTGGGCTCCATGTTTCTATTATCATAACTTTACCATATCTTTCCTTCTATATTAAAAACGAATCTTTACTTTATTTGGTGGCATACGTGTGGAAATAATCTGAATCAGTGCATCCTTTTTTTCACCTACATCGCTTCTTGGAAAAATAGAGGCTGTTGTCCGTGAGGTATAAAGAATAATGCTCTTCTTCGTAGATACTGCCTTATAGCAGGCATCCCAGCTCTGCATCTCTTCCTGCCCGTCCTGCGAAACACAAACGCCTTCTTCCGTAAAACGATAATGAAGAGGCTTCTTGAATGCCGGTGTTCCCTGAACCTGCTGATTCGCCCTCAAAAACAGGGATATCGGCAGATATGCGAGAATAACACTCCCTGCAATAAGATAAATGGGATACTTATTTGCAAGAAAAACCAAAATACAAAATGCGCCCGCAACGGCTCCGATGATTCCGGACATCCCACTATATGTATGGTGTAACAAATAATCATACATTACTGCCGGTGTCATTTTAACGTCGAATTCCAATTCCATACAAATTCATGTCCTTTCCCGTTCGTGAATTCCCCGTACTACCAAGCCTTAAGCAGACAAAGCCGCCTCTGCCCGATGTGCGTATTAAATATCCGAAAAAGCACCTGTTGTTACAGGTGCTTTTATGAACCTACTTCTATTATAACGAAATCTGCTTAAAGTGCAAGGCTTTATTCGTGTCTAAGTGCTTCAATAGGACTTAGCTTTGCTGCCTTCTTTGCCGGATAGATTCCAAAGAAAATACCTACCAGGGAAGAAAAAGCAGTTGCGCCAAGGACAACCATCGGATTAATTCTTGCTGTAATGCCATTCATACCGAGCATTACTATCAGGGAGCAGATTCCCTTTGCGCCGAGGATACCGATGATAATTCCCAGACAGCCTCCGATTAAGGTTATAATCACGGCTTCCATTAAGAACTGGAACATAATGGAAGAGGTCTTTGCTCCAAGTGCCTTTCTGATACCAATTTCCTTGGTTCGCTCCGTTACCGAAACCAGCATAATATTCATAACACCGATACCACCTACGATTAATGCAATCGCTGCTACCAGCATAACAAATATAGTCACATAATTCAGTACATCACTAATGGTATCAACCTGACTTGCCAGGTCGTACACTTCAATGGCATCCTTACCTCGCACATTATATCGCGCCTCCAGCAGATTCATTACCTGCTTGGAAACAGTGTCCACATATTCTGTCGAGTCGCAGAATACATAAAACATCGTAAATTTTTCTGTATAGTATCCATATACGGATTCCAATACCGTAATCGGAATCTCCATTTCTACATCTGCTGTATAAAATACCATTCCCTTTGCCGCAGAATCGTTATCCTCTCTGATACCGATAATTGTATAATCCTGCGTGATACCGTACAGATTCATACTCACTGTCATGCCCAGAACATCCGTAGAACCAAACAGCTTCTTGGCGCTTTTTTCCGTGATGACACAGACCTTGCTTGCCTTCTGACAATCACTTTTTGTAAAATAGCGTCCCTTTACGATTGGTGCCGTATTATAATACTGCAAAGACTCATTTCCAAAGGTCGGTGCTGCCGTAAAGGTTCCCTTATTACTCTGTGCCGTTGCATTGCTGAACATCCAGAAATCCGTTGCGCCCTTAACATTGTCCACCTTTTCAATAATCATATCAAGGTCAGCGTCAGTAAATTCTATATACTGCTCATTTTCATCATCATTTGGTGCATAAAACTCAATATAACCGCCAACCAGGTCATCCAGAGAACCGCTGACCCCTTCCTTGACACCTTCACCGGTCGACACAATCAGTATAACGGAAGAGATACCTATGATAATACCAAGCATCGTAAGGAAGGAACGCCCTTTATTGCTTTGGATATTTTTCAAGGCAATCTTGATATATTCCCATAGCTTTGTCATGCTTTAACCTCCATTATTCTGCTGTTGTACTCTCTTCTACGGATGACATTTCTTCCGGCATAACAGTAACTGCCATACCTTCTTCCATATCTAATCCCATGAAGGAAGAGGTTACTACCTCTGCGCCTGCTTCCAATCCCTCTAAAATCTGAATATATTCTATAGAAGAAACACCTGTTATAATATATTTTTTCACTAAAACGCCATTTTCAATGATATAGCAGAAGCTTCCGTCATTATCTACATTCACAGCTTCTACCGGAAGAAGTAAGGTGCCCTGCTCTTTTGCCGTTACAATTGTAAGCTTTGCTTCGATGCCAAGGAAAATATTATCGTCAGGATTATCAATATGCACTCTTGCACCTACCATCGGTACCCCGGAAGCATTGGGCTGCGCCATTCTGTTAATCTTGGAAACGGTTCCTTCATATTCCTTCCCGGAAACCTCAACAATCGCCTTCTGTCCTACCTTAAGCTCTTCGAGGTCATACTTGGAGGCCTGGAATTCTACACAGATTTCTTCGTAGCTTTCCAATACCAAAAGCTGTGTTCCCTCCTGTACGTGTGCCCCCTCGACAGCACTTAAGCTGGTAACAACACCGTCAAACTCTGCTACTACACCATTTAATGCTTCTTCGTATTTACGTTCTGCATCCTGTGAAATCAGCTTGCTTTTTTCCTGATTCAACTGATAGCCTGCCAGCTTGTTATCATTTAATAAGCCTGCTTCAGCGCTTGCTTTATCACTTTTTGCTTCCTGAAGCTTTGTCTGATAATCAGCTAAATCTTTCTGGGCCTGTGTGAGCATATCTTCCCAGCCGTAGGCAGTTTTATAATCAGACAGCAGACTTAACTCGTTTTGAATCTTGTTAAGCTCATTCTGCTTCTCGGTTCTTTTTGCCATCAGTGCTTCGATATCCGTATCCTCATTTGGAGTCTGAATCGCAAGGTCATAGGAACCGATTTCCTTTTCCACGCTATATAAGTCAGCATACAGCTGCGCCTTTTTCAGTGCTGTACTGTCTGTAATTCCATTGGTCAGGTCTTCAATATACTGCTCATAATTATCTACATGCGCCTCGTATGTAGTAATGTCTGTCTCTGCCTTGGCAAGCTTTGCCTTCTGCTTCTCATAGTCCTGCACTGTCGCTGTGTAATCGGCATTGCTAATCCGGCTTTCCAGCTCATTCTGCTTCTGCGCATATGCAACTGCCTCCTCATCAAAACAAATTAGCACATCGCCGCTCTTTACGACATCGCCCTCTTCAATCTGCACTCCTGCAACCTTGCCACCTGCCGGTGCAAAATAGGTTGTAGTATCCTCTGCCTTAACCGTTCCGCTTGTGCTAAGCTCTGAACTGATATCTCCGGTTGTAACCTTTGCAGTATACACCGCAACTGCTGCTGTACTGCCATTTACCATGTTTATTCCAATCATTGCAATGATTAATACAATCACTACCGGAACAATAATTTTCCATTTTTTCTTTTTACGCTTTTTCATATTCTTATACCTGTAACTATTCAGCGTTCACCAAATAGTTATAACTTCCTTTCCATTTAGTCTGCGTTTTCTTTCTCTGTGCAATGCTTTTTGCAAGCCAAATCCTTTTTATACAGCCTGCTTTTGTATGGTGTCCTCAATGATTTTTCCATCACTGATTCGTATCACTCTATCTGCCTGTCTGGCAATTTCATTATCATGGGTAATGATAATAACTGTTCTTCCTTCCTCATGCAGTTCTCTCAATATCTGCATAATTTCCTTGGTGGAATTAGAATCCAGATTACCTGTCGGCTCATCCGCAAGGATAATCGGCGGTGCCTGAGCTATTGCTCTTGCAATCGCAACTCGCTGCTGCTGGCCTCCCGACATCTGCGCAGGTTTGTGATCCATTCGGTGTTCAAGTCCAACCTTTTCCAGTGAACGTATGGACAGGTCTGTTCTTTCCTTTTTCCCAACGCCGCGGTAGATAAGCGGAAGCTCCACATTTTCAAAGGCTGTCATATTCTGTATCAAATTAAAGCCCTGAAAGATAAAGCCTATCTCCCTGTTTCTGACATCGGATAATTCATCATCCTCCAAGTCCGATACGTCCTGATTATGCAGGAGATACTTACCGCTTGTCGGAACATCCAGGCAACCGAGCATATTCATCAGCGTGGACTTTCCCGAACCCGATTGGCCGATAATCGCTACGAATTCATTTTCGCAAATTCGCAGGTCCACACCGTCAAGAGCACGCACTTCGTTTTCACCCGGATTGTAAATCTTACACATATCTCTGATTTCTATTAATGTATTTTCCATAACTGGTACCTCTCATTTCTGTAAACGACTATTTGCTCTCACACTATAATTTACTTTGGCAGTATAGCACGTTAACACACTTTTGTGTTAATTTTTCTTCCAAATTAAGGATTTTTTAAGAAGCATAAAAAAAAGATGCTAAAATAGGACAAAATATCCTAAAAAAGCACCTTTTTTCACATAAAAACTTTATATTTTTTTAAGAATTATTCCCTGCTGCCTTATGCTGCTTACTTCACATCATATGGCTTTACTTCTACACTCTGATTTCTGAAATCGATAAATATCTGATATGCATAGTTATCGTCACTGGTATCCCACACCTCTACATAGCCCGGTGTTACCTCTATGAGAATTTCAGTATCTTCGTGGCTGTAACTGTTATAGCTTCCCCACAGATACTTCTTGTAGCCTGCCTCAAAGCGTCTTCCCAGCTCATCTACAACGAGTCCGCAGTTTTTTGCAGTTCCTTCTACCTGTATTCCGCTGAAGCATAACGCTACATTCGGATTCTGCAGCAGCTGCTTTGTTTTGCGGAAGTTCATGTCTGTTTTAAAATAAATCTTATTATCATAAAACAGGCAGCTTACATTTCTCACCATGCAGTAATCGTTTACGCTGCTTGCAAGTGCCATAATCTTGTAATCGCCCAGTTGCTCAAATAGCAGCTCTACTGCCTGCTCGTATGTGAGGCTTTTATCTAAACTGAATTTCATTCCTTGTCCTTGCCTTTCCTAAGCTTCTGTTTCCGTCTGTGTCGATACTGGTCGTGCTGTTGCCGGCTGTCTGTGAAGAATCGGACTCAGTCTCTTGTAAAGCACAGCTGCGCCGAGTGAATTGATTCCGCACTTAATGAGATTGAACGGCAGGATTCCTATGATTGCCATAGTAAATACGTCTGAAATCAATGGGTTTACCTCTGTACACATTTTAACAAAGTAATCCATTTCCTGTCCCATGAGTGTCATATAGAACGGAATAATGATGTAGAGATTGGAAAATACCGCAACGATACTGCACACGACAGAACCTATCGCCATGCCGACTACCGCGTTCTTTTTGTTCTTCTTATGATGATATAACAGCACCGGCGGAAGAACATAAGCACAGCTTAATAAAAAGTTCTGTATCTCTCCTGTGAATGCGGAGCCTGTCCCCTGCGTTACCAGCTTCAGCAAGAGCTTTACCACCACGATGGCAACTGCCTGGACGGGTCCCATGGCAAATCCGCCGATAATTTCTACCAGACCTGCCAAATCAAAGGACATAAAGGGTGGCATGAAGGGAATCGGGAAATTAAAATACATTAATACGCAACATATGGCGCCAAGCATCCCGATTAGTGTTAAATCCTGTGTTTTTAGTTTCATTCTGTCTACCTCCAACTAATTTTAATTGGAAATTCTTCTCGGTGCTTATACAATGATAAAGCCCCTGATTATGAAATCAGGGGCTAAAAATGCATACAAAAATACCATGTACAAAACACTTTCTTCTCTCATCCAGACTTTACTGTCGGTTATGGAATTGCACCATATCAGCCACTTATATCTTTATCATACAAGCGGGTCGCGGACTATACCGCCGGTAGGGAATTTCACCCTGCCCCGAAGAATTTCTTATTTTTACGAGGTCATTATAACCTTTTATAAGGGTTTATGCAACTGTTTTTTGTAACATTTTTTCACGCAGCCTTAATAGTTGTTCATTCATCTCTTCGCTCATATATTTTTATACCATCCCGATTTATTTTCCTATAAAACAGATATGCCGCTTTCCAGTAATTAATATGCTCTTCTGATTTCACTATCTGCTTTATCTCCAAATCATGCTGCATATTAAACTCGTAAGTATATTCTGAAATCTGCGCTCTTGTAGACACAATCTGTTCTTCCGTCAAATCTACCAAAATCATAATATCTTGGTCGGAATCTTCATTATAACCATTTCTTGCATAAGAGCCATAGAGGATAATTGATATTAATTTATCCCCATATATTTGCTTTATTCCAAGCGTATATTCTTGTAATAATCGACTAATCCGCTCTAGCATGGTATCACACACTACCTTTCCTTTATATTTTTTCATTAGAACAAATGCTTTGCAATAACCTCTCTCTGCTTCCTCTGCAATAAAAAATTTCCGATTATTTCATAAAACTCTATTTCATCATCTGTCTTTGCTTCCAATTGCAATTGCAACGTATCATCTGGTTGCAATTTTAAAATTCCCTGATAGATTTTCTCATATTTCTTTGTATTATACTATCTCCTTTGCCAAATTAATTTACACTTATTTAAAAATATCTTATAAGATAAGTGTATCTAATGCTAAGTTAGCTCTGACGAGCTTATAA
>CAYLWP010000073.1:0-11967 GCA_964387365.1 uncultured Roseburia sp.
ATTTTATATCTTCTATATATATATGTTTTACGCAAAAACAGAGATAATAAGGATTAAAGTTAATGAAAAGGAATGACAGCATTTATGAAGGATATATGGAAAAGAATTGCAGCGGTGGCGGCGGTGCTTGGAGTCACAGTGGCTGCGGCTTTCTTTTTGAGGAATGAGAATGCAAGTGCGGCAAAAAGCATTTTAGCCATGGATACCTATATGGATATTACGGCGTACGGGCCAAACAGCAAAAAGGCGGTCGATGCTGCCGTTGCAGAGATTCAGCGTCTGGATGCCCTGCTTTCCACGGGAAGTGATACCAGTGAGGTAACAGTGCTGAACCGTGAAAAAAAAGGACAGCTTTCTGCAGATTATGCCTATCTGTTACAGCGTTCACAGGAGCTGTGGGAGAAAACAGAGGGTGCCTTTGATATTACGATTTATCCGGTTATGAAGGCATGGGGCTTTGCAGGGAAGAATTACCGTGTGCCGTCAAGGGAGGAGCTGGACCGGCTGTTGCCCTATGTAGATGCATCCGCGGTTGTCTATGATAAGGAAACGAATACGGTAAGTCTGCCGGAGCAGGCAGAGATTGACTTTGGCGGAATTGCAAAGGGCTATACCTCCGAACGCGTGGCCAAGATTATGCAGGAGTATGGGATTGAGAGTGCGATGTTTAATCTTGGCGGTAATGTGCAGACGATTGGCACCAAAACGGACGGCAGTAAGTGGCATATTGCGATAAAGAGTCCCTATGATACGCTCGATTATCTTGGTGTTATCAGCGTGGAGGAAAAGGCAGTTATTACTTCAGGCGGATATGAGAGGTATTTTGAGGAAAACGGAAACACCTATCATCATATTATTGATCCGAAAACTGCTATGCCTGCGCAGAATGGCCTTGTTTCCGTAACGATTGTGTGCGAGGAGGGAACGCTTGCTGACGGACTATCCACGTCATTGTTTGTTATGGGAAAGGACGAGGCAATTGCCTACTGGAGAGCGCATCATGAGGAGTTTGAGGCGGTACTGCTTGATGAAGCGGGACGCTTATACATAACAGAGGGGCTTGACAGGGATTTCTCATCTGAGTTAAAATATGAACTTATTCCAGTAAGTGGAGAGTAAGGATAATCCTATTCATGAAAAGCAGCAGGATATTTCATGACACAAGGTAAGATTCATAAGTGCGCAAAAGGGATAACAGGATATCATGATAAAGAAAAAAGACATTATTTTATTCATAGCGGTGCTGATTGTCGCAGGTGCGATGGCACTTTTTTTCAGGCTTGGGCAGGGAGAAAGCGGCGGATTGGTTCGGATTATGATTGATGGAGAGGAATACGGGACATATCGACTCGAAATAAATGAGAGCATTGAAGTAATGAACGACTTCGGCTATAATAGGATTGTTATTGAGAAGGGGCAGGTCTTCATGGAGGAGGCAGACTGTCCGGATCAGTACTGCGTGGCGCATAGGGCAATCAGTAAAACAAAGGAAACGATTGTCTGCCTTCCGCACAAGCTGGTCGTGGAGATACATGCACTGCCG
Source organism: uncultured Roseburia sp. (assembly GCA_964387365.1). Classification (GTDB taxonomy): domain Bacteria; phylum Bacillota; class Clostridia; order Lachnospirales; family Lachnospiraceae; genus COE1. Next base: position 1,544 of record CAYLWP010000073.1, read on the forward strand.
GAAGAAAACGGGATAGATGCAGTGACACAATAATATGACAGATTTGTCAGATGCGGTAATAGTGATAGGCAATCAATGATGCTTACGACAGGTATACAGCTTTATCAGTGATAGGAGATAATTCATGTCAAAAAAAATAGCGTACTCGTCCATGCTTGTTGCGCTGGCGATGATATTCAGTTATGTGGAGGCACTGATACCGTTCTCCTTTGGAGTGCCGGGAATAAAGCTTGGCTTAGCCAATCTGGTTGTGGTCATCGGGCTTTTTTTTCTGAGACCGCTGCAGGTTTTTGGGATTCTGATTACAAGAATTGTGCTGGCTGCCTTTTTGTTCGGAAATATGGCATCCCTGTTATACAGCCTTGCGGGCGGAACAGTAAGCTTTTGCATGATGCTTTTGCTGAAAAAATGCAAGGGCTTTTCCATTGTGGGAATCAGTATGGCAGGAGGCGTGAGCCATAATATCGGGCAGCTTATTGTTGCGGCTCTGGTAGTTGAAAATATATATGTTTTTTACTACATGCCGGCTCTGCTGGTCGCAGGCCTGATAACCGGAATGTTAATCGGGATTGTTGGCCGGAGAGTATGCGGATACCTGAAAAAAGCGAATATGGCATGGTAGCTGCGTCACAGGCGGGGATTATTTTCAGAACATATGGAAAGGGGATGAAGAAATAGGTGAAAACAGCAGTCATTTCAGATATTCATATAGATATTAATAAAGAATACGATGTGCTAGGGGGGATTGCGGAGTATGTCCGCAGGCATGCAGTCGAACTGTTGCTGATTGCGGGGGATATCACATCCACCCCGGCGCAGACAATAGAGGCGGTGCAAAGCTTAGAGGAGCTGTCCGGCGCGAAGGTACTGTATGTTCCGGGCAACCATGATATGTGGAATAAGGACTCTGCATACGAAAGCAACGATAAAATTTATGAGATGTATCTGGCAGACGGGCACTGTCTGTCCGGAAAGACGTTTGAAACGGATAAGCATGTCATCATCGGAGATGTGGCATGGTACGATTACAGCTTTGGCAATCATGAGAAGTTTACACACGAGGCATTTGAACAGATGACCTATGAGGGAAGAACGTGGCAGGACTCCCTGTTTAACACCTGGTCTGCGAAAAATAAAGAGCGGTGTCAATGGTTTTTGGAGCGTTTTACGAGGCTGATAGATGAGAGTAAGGGTAAGGGAAAGGAAATTGTGTTGATGACACATATGATTTCCCACGAGGCATTTGCCGTACCGGAGAGCATGAACCATATCTGGAGCTATTTTAATGCGTTTCTCGGAAGCAGGGAGCTGACACGGCTTTGTGCGGAGAAGCAGGTAAAGTATTCGATATGCGGACATGTACATTACCGCAATACCTTTACGGAGAATGGTGTAACATGGATGTGCCGGTGTCTGAACTATCATACGGAATGGCTGGGGGAGAAGGATGTCCAATCGCAGATAGAAGAGGCAATGGAGATGATAGAATTATAGGATAAGGAGTGTTTTTTTATGGTTCGGTTTTATTATATTATAATCACAGGTGCGCCTTTGATTATTTTTTATGTTCTGGTGATGAAAAGGTATATTGCACACCCAGAAAAATATGATGAGTATTCCTGCTATGCGCTTGCGCAGAAGATGATAGGACTCGTGGCAAAAAGAGGGCGTGTTTCCACAAAAGTATTCGGTACGGAGAATCTGCCGAAGGAAAACGGTTATATGATGTATTCCAATCATCAGGGAAAATACGATGCATTGGGAATTATGGCGGCGCATGAGCAGCCGTGTACGGTTATTATGGAGTATGAACGCTCTCAATTGTTTGGCGTAAATCAGTTTATTGATTTGATTAAGGGAAAGCGCCTGAAGCAGGACGACCTTCGTCAGCAGATGCGTATTCTGAACGAGGTGGCAAAAGAGGTAGCCACAGGAAGAAGATACCTGATTTTCCCGGAGGGCGGCTATAAGGATAATCACAATACGATGCAGGATTTCAAGGCGGGAAGCTTTAAGTGTGTACAGAAGGCAAAGTGTCCGATTGTACCGGTAGCAATCTGGGATTCGTACAGAGCATTTGAAGAGGAAAATCACTTAAGGAAAATCGTGACACAGGTGCATTTCCTTCCGGCCATTACCTATGATGAGTATGTAGGCATGAAGACAAATGAAATCAGCGATATGGTAAAGTCGCGTATAGAAGCGTGTATGGAGAAGAACCGCAGCGAAAGTAAGCTGCAGGAGGCAATGTAAAAAATAAGAGTAGGTGTTCACCAAACAGGAACGCCTACTCGTTTTTTATTCTTTCGCCGGTTGTTTCAGATTGCCGTAATAGAGGATACCTAAGGCACCCGGACCTGCATGGGTACCGATACTCGGACTGATATCATTGATGATAATGTCGGTAAAGTTGGTTTCTTCTCTCAGCAGAGCCTCGACAGCCTTGGCATCATCCGGACAGTTGCCGTGGACAACACCGATTGGTAAGGAATAATCCGTATCCTCACTAAGGGTAGATTTCACGCGGTCTACCAGTGCACGGAGAGATTTCTTTCTGCCACGAATCGTGCCGTCAGAGGAAAGTCCGCCGTCGGCATTGACGTAGAGGAAAGGCTTTAGGCTTAGTGCACTTCCGATGACAGCAGTAGTCTTGCTGACACGTCCGCCTCTTTGTAAATGGAATAAATCATCAACCGTAAATTGTACGTTAATATGATGCTTGAATTCGTTCAGCTTTTCTACGACCTCCTCAAAGGAAGCACCGTTATCCTTCAGTCTGTTTGCATAGATAACCATAATCGTTTCACCGAGGGAAACATTTAAGGAATCAATAACCGTAATTTTCGCATCCGGATAGTCTTCCAAAATCTCGATGGAAGTCACACAGACGTTGTTGTAGCTGCCGCTTAATGCAGAAGAAAAGGCAATGTGGATAATATCCATTCCCTGATCTAAGATTGCACGAAACTTTTCCTCAATCACAGCCGGATTGTTTGCCTGTGATAAAGGAAGCTCTCCGTTCTTCATACGCTCATAAAACTCTTTCGGAGGCATGTGCAGCTCATCGCCGTAAACGGTGTTGCCGAAAGAATAGTACTGCGGAATGATGGTTGTATTCAGTTGTTTTATATATTCCTGTGGTAAATCAGAATTGGAATCCGTTGTAATACAATAATTTCTCATAACGCTCATCCTTTCTTTATCCTTGGAAATAATCGGATAGTAGTACTCTCAAGTATAACACATAAGGGCATGTTATGCAAACTGTTTAGAAATATTATATTAAGCATGAAAAATATGTAAAAAACTGCTACATAATTGTTACAAAAATGTTGCATTATGTAAACTTCCCCGCTATAATTAGGCTTGACAGGGAATTTTCGGCAGGTTCCCGGTCAAATAATATTATGGGAGTGACAACATGAAGACAGCCAAGGTAAAGCGAGCAGTTCTTTGGATGCTGACCTTACTCATGACCGTATCCGCACTGGTTATGGTTCCTGAGACAACAGCAACAGCAGCAACTGCCGGACAGCTAAGGGAAGGTACGGACTATGTTATCGTATCGAAAAAAAGTGGCAAGGCTCTGACCGTGGAAAATTATTCCAAGGACAACAGAGCAAAAATCGTTCAGATGTCCCTGAATAATTATGAATCACAGGTCTGGACCTTAGATTATGATGATAAGGGATATTATCAGATTATCAACAAGTTCAGTGGAAAGGTACTTGATGTACCATGGTCATCCACAGAGGATGGTGTCCAAGCGGAACAGTATGATAAGGGGGAAAAGGACAATCAGAAATGGAAGATTACTGATGTCAGCGGTGGATATTGCAGAATATCACCGAAAATAAAAGAGTCATTGGCTCTTAATGTAGAGGGGAACTCCACAGCCGAAGGAGCTTCTATTATACAGTGGCCTTATAACGGCAAGGATAATGAGGTATGGGAGATTCGAGAGGTAAGCCGGGTAAATGCGAATCCGCAGAGTAATAATACCTGGAATGTAATCTCTCCTGACAACGGAACGAAGATGACAGTGAAGTTATCAGGTGACGGAAAGCTGACCTATACGGTTGAGCAGGACGGAGTCATGATTTTAGAGAACTCCGAAATGGGTATTAATACCAGTGTAGGTGATTTTACAAAGGGACTTTCCTTCCGGTCAGAGGAAAATAAGACAATAAATGAGAAGTATTCCATGCTTTCCGGAAAACGTAAAACCTACACCAATTACTGTAAGGAAAAAACATTGCATTTTTCCAAAAACGGTGTGAATTTCGATGTAGTGGTAAGAGCTTATAACGACGGTATTGCGTTCCGTTATAAGATAACGACTGCAAACGGACAGAAAATGACTGTGAATCCGGGCGAAGAGAAGACAAGCTTCAATCTGCCAAACGGTGCACAGCTTTGGTATATGAATCGTACAAAGAACAGCTTCATGTACGAGGAACGGTATGAAACAGGTGAAATCGGTAAGCTTGCAGAGGGAATTTTACCGTCCATGCCGACACTTTTCAGAACAAATAAGAAGCTGGCATTGATTACAGAGGCAGACAGACACGGTACTTATGTAGGTTCTCTGCTGAAGCTTGAGGGCGACGGTGTATTAAGAACCATCTTTGACCTGACACAGACCAAGGCAATCAGTACCAATACACCATTTACATCTCCTTGGAGAACGGTGGTAATCGGTTCTGAAAATGATATCGTACAGAACACCATGGTGGAGAACTTAAGCCCTGCACCGAATGAAAAGTATGATTTTGAAAGCTGGGTTGAACCGGGTGTTTCCTCATGGTCCTGGGTAAGCTACTATGGCGGACAGGAAGATCCGCAGATACATAAGAACTTTATTGATCTGGCAGCGGATATGGGATGGGAATATTATATTCTCGATGAAAAATGGCAGCCAAAGAGCAATAAGAGCGGTTCCCGTTACGCAGGTATGTGGGACTGGTTCGGAGAAGTCAGAGACTACGCAAAGTCAAAGGGCGTGAAGCTGATTGCGTGGGTAGATAAGTCCGATGTGGATACGGATGAAGAGAGAGAAGCCCGTTTTAAGGAGTGGTCTTTGCAGGGTATCGTTGGTATTAAGGTAGACTTTTTCTATAACGATTCCCAGGCAATGATTCAGCTGCAGGACGATATTTACGCCGATGCTGCAAAGTATAAGCTGATGGTAAATGTACATGGTGCAAATCCGCCCTCCGGTGAGATTCGTACCTATCCGAATGTCATTGCGCGTGAAGCAATCTTCGGACAGGAGCAGGGAGGAATTACAGCCGAACAGTATACCCTGATTCCGTTTATCCGTGCAGCGGTAGGTACTGCGGATGTAACAGAGCAGCTCTACTCAAGAGATACATCAAAAACAACAATGGGATTCCAGATTGCGCTTTCCACTCTCATTGAGAACGGTATCCGTTCCCTTGGAAGTAAGCCGGAAGAATATTACAGTATTCCGGAGGCAATCAATTATTATACAAACTTCCCGACAGACTGGGATGATTTGTTCTTAATCAATGCTTCGGTCGGCAGCAATGTAAATCTTGCCCGTAAGAGCGGGGATGCATGGTATGCAGCCGGAATCAGCGTTGAGGAAAGAGATTTCAATTACAAGCCGGCATTCCTTGATGCAAATAAAACATATACTGCCGTATTTTTTGTAGAAAAGGAAAATGAAAGACAGGATCTTGAAATTAAGGTTAAGAATAATGTAACCAGAGATACCAATCTCTCTGCGCATGTTGCGGCAGGTGGCGGTTATGCAGTTAAGTTTATTCCGCAGGGTGGCTTAAAATCTGTTTCCACCCAGAACAATGTGACACTGGATGCGTTAAACGAGAAGTATATTAAGCTTACTTTTTCACCGTCCAATACCAATGCGACAGATGTTATCTGGAGTGTTGCAGATCCAAGCGTTGCCAAGGTTTCCAATACCGGTGTCGGTGCAACAATCAAGGGCTTGAAGAAGGGTACGACAACCGTAACGGCAACCTCTATCTATGATGAAAGCATCAAGGCTTCTGTCAAGGTAACGGTAAACGAAGGTAAATACAGCTTAAATACTGCAAACTGGCAGATTATCAACAATGATGCGGAGTATGAGTTTAACGGTGAAAATGCGGTAACCATCGAGGCACAGACAGGCGTTATCAGCAGAGATGTATTTGCGATGAAGGTACCGCAGGGAACGGCAGATTTTGAAATTACTGCAAAGATTTCAGGTACACTTAATGCAAACTATCAGGGTGGATTTATTGGCGTATTTACGCAGGATCTGAACGGATATGCGTCAGTCGGACGTCGTTACCACACCATGTTTAACTCAGGCGGAAGTACACCGAACAATCATATTTCCATGATGAGTAATAACCGGGAGCTTTACGCAAGAGACACGGATGTAAATAAGCCGGTTTACGTTCGCCTCGTAAAGAAGGGTAATGATTTCATCGGATATTACAGATATAACGAGAGTGACGGATGGACGCAGACGAATACGATTACCCATGCATCCCTTGCGCAGAACGAGCAGCTTTATGTAGGCTTTTACGCCGGCTGCGGTGGCTTGAGAAATGCAACAAAGGTAACGTTTTCCGATTTTAAGTTTAACGGAAAAACAGTGAAGCTTGCCAATACCAATACAACCAACACCGGAGTGGAAGCCGGACAGTTAAAGGAAGGCAAAAACTATATCATTGTATCAAAGAGAAGTGGCAAGGCGTTAACCGTAGAAAGCTATGTAAAGGCAGAAAATGCAAGAATCATTCAGATGCCGGTTACAAATTGTGAGTCACAGGTATGGACTCTTGACTACGACGATAACGGCTATTACCAGATTGTGAATAAGTACAGCGGAAAATCCATGAACGTTCCATGGGCTTCTAAGGATGCAGGTGTGGAAATTATCCAGTTTGGAAAGGGTAACGGAGACAACGAAAAGTGGAAGATTACAGATGTGGGCAACGGCTACTGCAGAATTACACCGAAGCTTGTTCCTGAGTTTGGCCTCAATATTGAGGGAGGTTCAAGAAGTGACGGTGGCGTATTAATCCAGTGGGAGTACGAAGGAAAAGATAATGAAATCTGGGAGTTCCGTGAGGTTACCGACATCAAGGCAAATCCGGTATGGAATGAGAAGCCGAATACTAAGGTAGCCATAGACAGCTATCTGGACAAGTTCTTCTATGTAGAGAACGGACTCGGCAAGTTGCGAAATGAGCCAAGCAACGGCTTCTGGACAGATGCGGAGATATTAGAAGTGTTTATCGATGCTTATGAGCATCTGGGAGATAAGAAGTACTTAACGGCAGCAGAGCAGTTTTTTGACGGCATCGTTGACAGACGCGGCACCAACTGGGCTTGGAACGGCTTTAATGATGACGTTATGTGGATGTCGATTGCCTCTGTAAGATTATATCTTCATACAGGTGAGGCAAAGCATCTGAATGCGGCAATCGAGAACTTTAACTTAACCTATGACAGAGCCTGGAGCAATGATTTAGGCGGTGGTCTGTGGTGGACAACCGACAATAGGGAAAAGAATGCCTGCGTAAATTCACCGGGTGGTATCGCAGCCTGCTTCCTCGGAAAGGCAACCGGAGATAAGTCATACTATGACAAGGCAATCAAAATCTGGAACTGGGAATATGACGTTTTATATGATAAGACAGACGGTTCTATCGCAGACAATATCAAGGCAAACGGCGAGTATATCTACTGGGACAATACAGGAAATCAGGGCTGCTTTGCAGGATTCTCAACAATGCTGTATGAATATACGAAGGATAAGAAATATTTAGAGGTTGCCGAAAAGGCACTTGACCTTGCAGCAAAGATGGGTGACGGCGCAGAAGGCTATCTCAACAGAGAGGCTAATTCCGGAGACTCCATCGGAGGAAAGGGCTTGCTTGGCCGCTGGATGGGCTATTACGCAGAGGTTAGCGGAAATGACAAGTACAATGACTGGATGATGCGTAATGCAATTGCAGCATGGTATAACCGCAACAGTGATAATCTGATGTGGGGTGCTTTCGGTAGAAAGACAGTAGACGATATCGAGAATAATAATAAGGTATTCCAGCCGGATAATAAGAATGTTACCATGAAGAACTATGCGGCATGGGGCTGTGCTTCTGCAGTTGCATGGATTCTTAACGGTACAGAGCTTGAAGTGGTGAAAAAGCCGGGTGAGCAGCTTGAAGAAATGCTGAAGGCAGATAACATTACCAACGCTGTATTCGAGATGGAAAACGGAGCCTTAAGCGGTAGTGCCGGAATCGTTACGGCAACAGGAAGCTCCAACGGAAAGCATGTAGGAAATGTAGGCGGAGCAAATAAGGGAACCGTTTCTTATCAGATTTCTTCTACTGCAGCTACAAAGGGAAAGCTTTCTATATACTATGCAACACTGAATGATCGTAGTCTTCAGGTAGTAGTAAACGGAAAAGCTTATAATCTTACCTGTCCGAAAACAGGAAACTGGACCAATATCGGTGCTCCTGTGACGCTAGAGGCAGACTTTAAGAAGGGTGTAAATAATGTACAGTTTACAGGTGTAGACGGCGCATATGCACCAAATCTTGACAAATTTGAAATTGAATTACCTAAGGCTCTTCGTACCATAGAAGCAGAAAGCGGCACCTTAAGCGGCGGAGCATTAACCGTTAACGATACTGCAAGCTCAGGCGGAAAGTATGTAGGAGATCTTGGCGGTGCAAATAACGGTACGACTACATTGAAGGTGGTAAGCGATACTGCCGGAAAACGTAATCTGAAGATTTACTATGCAACCTTGGAAGCCCGCGATCTTCGCGTGGTTGTAAACGGTAAAGCGCAGACAATTGATTGTAAGGGAACAGGAGACTGGGGAACGATAGGCGAACCAATCCAAATCGAGATTACCTTGCAGAAGGGCAATAATACCATTGCCTTAACGGGAGCAGACGGAGCGTACGCACCGAATGTAGACCGTGTAGAACTGCCATTAACAGCAGTCGAGGCGGCAACGATAGGAAAATAAAATATAATATAATGTACAAAAAAATCCCTACGGACCAATCTGATTGCCGTAGGGATTTTTATGTGTGATTTTATTCGTTCATTACTTCGGTAATGTTAGCAACGATTTCTTCCTTTTCAAATGGCTTGGTGATGAACTTCTTAGCGCCAATCTTTAATGCCTGAATCAACTTCGACTGCTGACCGGCTGCGGTAATCATGACTGCCTTCACATCAGGATCGATAGCAATCAGTTTCTGCAGGGCTTCGAGACCGTCCATAACCGGCATGGTAATATCAAGAGTCACTAAGTCAGGCTTTTTCTCCTTATACAGTTCAATTGCCTCGGCACCGTTTACAGCTTCACCGATAACGGAGTAGCCAACCTCCTGTAAGATGTTTCTAAGAATCTCTCTTGACATCTTAGAGTCATCAACGAGAAGGACTGTTCCCTTGGAATCCGGATGAACATTATATTCAATCTCATCCTTGGAAGTATAGATAAACGGAACTTCACCCATTGTAACATCGCTGTTTACAGCAATTACAACGTTAACCTTATGGTCATCAACATAAACCGGCAATACATAGAAATCACCCTTGACGGTCTGATCCTTGTATGCGAATACCGGTTCCATATCCATTTCGATTTCCTTTTCACTCAGTTCGGAAGCAAATAATCCGCTGTTGATATTTACAAATTCGCAGACTGCGTCAAAGGCGTCAGCGCTTCCTGCTGTATGCTCCTTACCGGAGATGTTGGCAGCGATGAGAGAGAAGCTGTCCTCTCCCTTTTCCTCAGCAAAGGCAAGGTAAACGGAGTCCTTACCGACTGTTTTCTGTCCTGCAAGACAGGTGTATGCGAGGGAATCAACATGCTGAATCTTTCCAACATAGAAGTTTCTTGAGATAAATCGGTTAATATTTCTTGCTACGAGACCTGCAAGGTCGGTAACGTGTGGCTTGGCAGAGAATGCAAAAATCGGTATCAGGGAATCGATATCATCCTGCTTCAACGCTTCCATGTCATTGTCAGAGAAGCCATGCTCCTTCTGGAATGCGGCAAGTGTCTTTTCCAATACGGTTGCAGTCAGCTTACTTGCTTCCATTAATACCTGAATGAACTGCATGTATGGATTTCCCTGCTTTTTTAATAAGGTGTTAATCTGGTCAGCGGTCAGCATACCTTTTTCAACGGCGATATCACCGAAGCGCTTGTCAAACTGCATCTGCATCTTATTGATGGATGCTACTTCCTCTTCCGTTAACAGACCATCTGCGATAGCAATGGTACCTAACTTTACTCTGACAGCCAGCTGCTGTTCAATGGCTGCCTTATAATCTTCACTAGAGATGATTTTCTTTTCTACGAGATAATTTCCGAATAATTGACTAAACATATCATGGCCTCCTAT
>CAYLWP010000074.1:0-11924 GCA_964387365.1 uncultured Roseburia sp.
ATGCTTATGTTGCGATTACTTTTGATAATGCAGATCATAAGCTCGCTATCGATTATAATGAGGTTACGGTAGCAAGAAGAATTTACCGTTCCGGCGAAAGTGAATATTCTATTAACGGAACACCTTGCCGATTAAAGGATATCAATGAGCTTTTCTATGATACCGGTATCGGTAAGGAAGGCTATTCTATTATCGGACAGGGTCAGATTGAAAAAATCTTAAGCGGTAAGCCGGAGGAAAAACGTGAGCTTTTTGATGAAGCTGCAGGTATCGTGAAGTTTAAAAAGCGTAAGGCAACAGCTCAGAAGAAGCTGGAGGATGAGAAGCAGAACCTCATTCGTGTGAACGATATTTTAAGCGAGCTTGAGAAGCAGGTAGGACCGTTGGAGAAGCAGTCTGAGAAGGCGAAAATCTATTTAAAAAAGAAGGAAGAGTTAAAGGAACTGGATGTGAATATGTTCCTTCTTGAGAATAGCCGTATCAGAGAACAGCTTGCCGGTGTAGAGGAAAAGTATCGTATTGCAAAGGATGACTACGATGCAACCATCGAGCAGTACGAGAAGGTGCGAACAGAATATGACAGTATTCAGTCCAGAATCGAAGAACTGGAACAGGAAATAGAAAATACCAGAAATACATTAACTGACACAAGTGTCATGAGAGGAAAGCTCGAAGGCGAGATTAATGTATTAAAGGAACAGATAAAGAGCGCGCAGGGGACAGAACAGCATTTTAACGAGCGAATTGCAACGATTGAGGCCCAGTTACAGGAAAAAGAAGCTGAGAAGGGCAAAATCCTTGAGAGTAAGGCTGTTTTTGACCAGAAGGTTGCAGAGCTGGAGCAGGCACGAAATGAGGCAAAGGGTTCTTTGTCACAGGTTCAGGCAAGAATCGAAGAGTTAAATGACCTGATTGAGGTGAATAAGAATAAGATTATTCAGACACTGAATGACAGAGCAAACATCAAGTCAAGAATGGGTAGCTTTGATACCATGATGGAACAGCTTCGTATCCGTAAGGCAGAGCTGAATTCCCGATTGCTCCGTGCCAAGAGTGGCGAGGCAGAGAGAGATGCTGAGATTCAGGCGCTACAGGATGAGTTCCAACAGATTAACAATGATATTATTGATACGAACAATCATCTGACACAGATGGATGAGGAACAGACAACTTTCCGTGAGCGTTTCATGAGCAAGGATGAAGAGATTCGCAATCTGCAATCCAAATATCAGAGCCTGAAGTCCAAGCTTGATACCATTACAAACCTGACCGAACGTTATGAGGGATATGGTAACAGTATTCAGAAGGTAATGGAGCAGAAGGAAAAGAACTGTGGTATTGTCGGCGTTGTAGCAGACATTATTAAGGTTGATAAGGAATACGAAACGGCAATTGAAACAGCTCTTGGCGGTAATATACAGAATATTGTTACCGATGATGAAGAGACAGCCAAGAAAATGATTGGTTTCCTAAAGCAGAACCGTTTTGGCCGAGCAACCTTCCTTCCTTTAACAAGTATTACCAATCCGCAGGAGTTCAAGACACCTGACGTTTTAAATGAAAAAGGTGCAATCGGGCTTGCAGATTCTCTTGTAAAAACCGACCCGAAGTATGTTAATGTGGCTAAGGCGATGCTTGGAAGAATTGCCGTTATCGATAATATTGACAATGCTGTCAGAATTGCACGTAAGTATGATTACGGCGTAAGAATGGTAACCTTGGAGGGTGAGCTTCTGGTGCCGGGTGGTGCAATCAGTGGTGGTGCCTTTAAGAATAATTCCAATCTCCTCGGAAGAAGAAGAGAAATCGATGAGCTGGAAGAGAAGATGAAATCGACAAAGGAAGCTATTGATAAGGCAAATGCAGACTTAGAGAAGCTTCGTGAGGATAGAAACAAACTCAGACAGACTATCGAAGAAGAAAAGGCAAAGCTTCAGGATTTATTTATCAGACAGAACACAGCAAGAATGAACGTGGTTGCTGCGCAGGAGCGTAAGGACGAGGCTGAAAAGGGCTTCGGCGATATGAAGCTTGAAGAGCAGGACATCGAGCAGAAGGTTCAGGAGATTAATAAGGATAAGGAATCCATTCAGGATGAGCTGCAGGCTTCTGAAAACGATGAAAAGGCAATCGAGCAGGAGATTCAGGCATATCAGAAGGAATTGGAAACCTATCGTATCGAAGAATCCGATAAGACCGGTCTGGTTGGAGAATGGGATGTAGAATATGAAAAAATGCTGCAGAAGCAGGAATTTGAACAGACCAATCTTGACCGAATCGAGAGTGAGATTGCAAGACTTTCCGGTGAACTGGAAGAGGTAAGAGAAGGCCTTACCCGTTCTCAGACAGAAGTTGAGCAAAGAAAGCATAATATAGAAGAGATAACAAAAACCATTGATGCGTCTCATTCCGCACAGACGGATGCAGAGATTGCATTAAAGGAAAAGCAGCAGACGAAGGACGACTTATCTCAGAAGCAGAAGAACTTCTTTGCAACAAGAGAAGAGATATCCGAGCGCAAGAATGCTCTGGATAAGGAAGTATATCGTCTGAACTCACAGCGTGAGAAGCTGGAAGAATCACTGGAAAGCCAGATTAACTACATGTGGAGTGAGTATGAGATTACGCTTAGAGGTGCTGCCGGTATGCGTAATGAAGAGATGACAGACATATCGACAATGAAAAAGCAGATAGCTGCAATCAAGGATGATATTAAAAAGCTTGGAGATGTTAATGTCAACGCAATTGAGGATTATAAGAATCTGATGGAGCGTTATACCTTCCTGAAGAATCAGCATGATGATTTGATAGAGGCGGAGAAAACGCTGGAAGGAATCATTCAGGAGCTTGATACAGCGATGCGCAAGCAGTTTGCAGAGAAGTTTGAGGAAATCAAGCGAGAGTTCGACAAGGTATTCAAGGAGCTGTTCGGCGGCGGTAAGGGAACCTTGGAGCTGATAGAGGATGAGGATATCTTAGAGGCAGGTATTCGTATTATTGCGCAGCCACCGGGAAAGAAACTGCAGAACATGATGCAGTTATCGGGTGGTGAGAAGTCCTTTACGGCGATTGCGCTATTATTTGCAATTCAGAATCTGAAGCCATCACCATTCTGTCTGTTAGACGAGATTGAGGCGGCATTGGATGAACAGAACGTAAGCAGATTTGCGAAGTATCTGAATAAGCTTACAAAATATACCCAGTTTATTGTTATTACACATAGACGTGGAACGATGGAGCAGGCAGACAGACTGTACGGTATTACCATGCAGGAGAAGGGCGTGTCAACGCTGGTTAGTGTCAGCCTGATTGACAGCGCATTGGACGATTAGGATGCGGTAAAACGTAGCGGGACAGGAGGTAAAGATGGCAGAGGAAAAGAAGGGATTTTTTGCCCGGCTGAAAAGTGGATTGACCAAGACAAGAGATAACATTGTTTCCGGTATCGATGCTGTATTTCACGGAGCATCGGAGATTGATGAGGATTTTTATGAGGAGCTTGAGGAAATCTTAATCATGGGCGATATCGGTGTGAATGCGACAAATGATATTATGGAGCGTATGAAGGCAGCGGTGAAGGAAAAGCATTTAAAGCAGCCGTCTGAATGTAAGAAGCTTCTTGTGGAAAGCATCAAGGAGCAGATGAGAGTAGGCGAAACCGCTTACGAATTTGAAAACAGACAGTCTGTTATTTTCATCATCGGTGTAAACGGTGTCGGAAAGACAACTTCCGTTGGAAAGCTTGCCGGTATCTTAAAGGGTCAGGGAAAAAAGGTCCTGATTGCGGCGGCAGATACCTTCCGTGCGGCAGCGGGTGAGCAGCTTGCCGAGTGGGCTAACCGTGCCGGTGTTGATATGGTAGGCGGCAAGGACGGAGCAGATCCGGCGTCCGTTATCTATGATGCGGTTAATGCGGCAAAGGCAAGAAATGTGGATGTCCTTCTTTGTGATACGGCCGGAAGACTTCATAATAAGAAGAATCTGATGGAAGAACTCAAAAAAATGAATCGTATCATCGACAGAGAATTCCCGGATGCGTACCGGGAGAATCTGATTGTTCTTGACGGAACAACAGGTCAGAACGCGCTGGCACAGGCAAGAGAGTTTGGCGAGGTAGCTGACTTAACCGGTATTATTCTTACCAAGATGGACGGAACGGCAAAGGGTGGAATTGCGGTTGCAATCCAGTCAGAACTGAATGTTCCGGTCAAGTATATCGGTGTCGGTGAGACGATTGAGGACTTGCAGAAGTTTGATGTAGACGAGTTTGTAAATGCTCTGTTCGATATCAAGCCCGAGGAAGAGTCAGAGACGGAATAGAAGCAGAGATTGCTGTATGATAGATAAGGAGAATAGCTATGGCTGATATGTTAACATTGGAAAAATTTGAAGAGGCTTCGGAGATTGTCAGAAAGGTTACTTCCGAAACAAAGCTGATTTACAGCGAGTTTTTAAGCAACCAGACCGGCAACAAAGTATATCTGAAGCCGGAAAATATGCAGCTGACAGGCGCGTATAAGTTAAGAGGTGCTTATTATAAGATCAGCACCCTGACACCGGAGGAAAGAGCAAAGGGATTAATCACTGCATCAGCAGGAAACCATGCACAGGGTGTTGCCTACGCAGCGAAAAAATACGGTGTAAAGGCAGTTATCGTTATGCCGACCACAACACCGCTTATGAAGGTAAACAGAACAAAGAGCTACGGAGCAGAGGTTGTTTTAAAGGGAAATGTATATGATGAGGCATGTGAATATGCATACCAGTTAGCAGAGGAAAACGGGTATACCTTTATCCATCCGTTCGATGACCTTGCTGTTGCAACAGGACAGGGAACCATTGCAATGGAAATCTTCAAGGAGCTTCCCCTTGTTGATATTATCCTTGTTCCAATCGGCGGTGGCGGACTTGCAACAGGTGTATCTACCCTTGCCAAGCTGCTCAATCCAAAGATTAAGGTAATCGGCGTAGAGCCGGCAGGAGCAAACTGTATGCAGGAATCCCTGAAAAAGGGAGAGGTTGTCACACTTCCGGGTGTAAATACCATTGCAGACGGTACTGCTGTAAAGACACCGGGTAAGAACATCTTCCCGTACATCAAGCAGAATCTGGATGATATCATTGCAGTACCTGACGAGGATTTGGTTGTATCCTTCCTTGATATTGTAGAGAATCATAAGATGGTAGTTGAGAACTCAGGCCTTCTTACAGTAGCAGCATTAAGACGTCTGAATGAGAAAAATAAGAAGATTGTTTCTATTTTAAGCGGTGGAAACATGGATATCATTACCATGTCATCTGTTGTTCAGCAGGGCTTAATCTTCAGAGACAGAATCTTTACCGTTTCGGTGTTGCTTCCTGATAAGCCGGGCGAGCTTACCAAGGTATCAGAAATCATCGCACAGCAAAACGGCAATGTCATCAAGCTTGAACATAATCAGTTTGTTTCTATTAACAGAAATGCAGCGGTAGAGCTTCGCATTACACTGGAAACCTTCGGAACAGAACATAAAAATCAGATTATTAAGGCTCTGGAAGAAAAAGGATATCAGCCAAGACAGGTTAGGACGAATATTTAAAAGGAAATAGCTTATGCCGGAAGTACAAAAGAAAGCAAAAGTAAATAAAATGACGGAGGGAAATCCGCTTACAACCGTTCTTGTTTTTGCGATACCAATGATTCTTTCGAATCTTTTTCAACAGTTATATAACGTCATTGATACTGTTATTGTCGGGAAATGGCTTGGCATGGATGCGCTTGCGGCAGTAGGAAGTGCCAGCAGTATAACTGCAGTTTTTGTCCAGCTGGCAACGGGATTGGCGCTTGGTGGATCTGTTGTGATTGCACAGTATTTTGGTGCCGGAAGGGAAGAGAAAATCCGGCAATGTACAACCACATCAGTCTGTTTTTCTGCGGCTGTTTCGTTGATTTCAACCATAGTGATTTGGATTGTGGCAGAGCCGCTTTTGGTGTTGGTAAATACGCCGGTAGAGATTGTGCCTTTGGGAGTCAGCTATTTGAGACTCTATTTTCTCGGATGTATCCCGATTTTTGTATATAATGCGTTGAATGGCGTGTATGTGGCGCTTGGAAATTCCAAAACGCCGCTTCGTTTTTTGATTATTTCGTCAGTTGCAAATATTATATTGGATTTATTCTTTATTATCGTGCTGAAGCTGGGAGTGGGAGGTGCTGCTCTTGCTACGGCGATATCACAGGCAATTGCAGCAATTATGGCAATCATTGATATTCCCAAGCTTCTGGCCGGTTTTAAATATGACAGGAAAGAGCCGATATTGGATGGAAAGCTGTTGGCTACCATGCTGCGCTTTGCACTTCCGTCTGCCCTGCAGCAATCAATTGTTTCGGTAGGCTCTGTTGTCGTGCAGGCGACTATTAACAGCTTTGGCCCGGCGGTCATGGCAGGAAGTGCAGCTGCAAGTAAGGTCGTGAACCTCGCAACAACCATTCCGGTTAATTATGGTAATGCGTTATCAAATTATGTGGGACAGAATATCGGTGCCGGCAAGCAGGAGCGTATCTGGCCGGGACTTCGTGCTGCCCTTCTTTCCTGTGGCGGAATTTCACTGGTTATGACTATACTTTTTGAGACATTTCCGAGCGAAATTGTAAGCCTGTTTGTACAGAAGGACGAGCCAAATATAGAACAGGTAATGGCAGTGGGGGCTGTTTATTTGCAGGTAATCGGTGCATTTCTCCTTATCTTTTCCACCTTCATGCTGGTGAAGGCTGTTTTCAAGGGAAGTGGCGACATGGGCTGGTTTATACTGGTTACGTTGCTTAGTTTTTTTGTCCGATTGGTATTAACGGTTGGATTTGCACATGTTTTTGGCGTAGATATTATCTGGTGGGCATTCTGTGCAGGCTGGACAATTGCACTGTTAGTTACCTTTGCAAGATATGTGCAGGGCGGATGGCGTAAAAAGAGTGTTGTGAAATAGAGTAAGCAAAATAATGAAAATACCTGCCTTTACTTGATTGGAGAGGCAGGTATATTTTTTATTATCTATTTTGGGGTTGCACTTCGAGTTCTCTAATGCGTTCTGCAAGGGAAGCAAGCTCGTTATCTTTTTCTGCAAGAGCGGCTGACTGTTCGGCAATCAAGTCATCTTTCTTGGCGAGAGCATTATCTTTTTCGGCAATTACTGCACTCAGTCGAGCATTTTATTTTTTATATGAACGTATATCACTGTAATAGTCCTCTCTATCCTGACAGCGCTTTTGTATCTGTTCTTCGGCAGTCATATGAAATATGGTTTTGGAAGCTTCGTTCAAATATTCGTTTTTTTCAGCAATCATTTTCATTTCCTCCCATGTCTTAGATTTGAAGAGTGCAGCCCAATAGTCAATCTGAAACTGTTTATCTTCGTCAGTTGCAAGCTCTATCTGAGTTAAGTCTACCACACGGAGGTCAAAATTACTACTGTACACATGAAAGTTTTTCGTATTTAACAGCTTATAGGTAGCGTAAAATTCAGGATAATCGTCAAATAAAGTGTAATCAAGAAAACCAATATGTATAACAGGCTTGATATCGTTATAATCCTCCCCTTTATTGAGCTGATTGAAGGAACGACACAGATAGCTGATGGAACGATTTGGCCAGTTCAGCTTGTTCGCAATCTGCATTTCGAGATTCAGAATGGAGCTACCGTTTAGAATAACGTTTACATCCAGACGAAATTCTTTGTCATCGATGGATTCACCTAGTATAATAGGGTTAGTAATTTCGGCAGTAAGCGGAATGTCTTCAGATAAGTGAAGTAAAGAGCGAATTAATCCGCAGAGAACTTTGTTATATGTCCTTTCTTTTGAAAACTTGGCGATATGCCGTGATTAATTTAGAAATTACCTGAAAGGGTAATCTGCAAGGCTAAGAATTAGCTTGCTTCTTGAGTATAGCATAGAACAGCAGATTTGCAAATAATAAATTTAGTGAAACGGAGGAAAATGATATGAATAAAGAATTTGAAGAAAAGCTGACAGAGCTGTATTATGCAATGACAAAGTATATGTCAGGAGATGCAAGACGGATACAGCACTTTGTGAAGGTTCATGATTATAGCAGATTGATTGGATTAAGCGAAGGGTTAGATGAACATACGCAATTTGTTTTGGAGATTGCAGCTCTGATGCATGATATCGGTATCCGTGAAGGCGAAAGACTGTACGGAAGAAATGATGGAGAGATTCAACAGGAGTTAGGACCTATAGAGGCTGAGAAAATCTTACAGGAATTACAGTTTGAAGCAAAAGATATTGCAAGAATCTGTTATCTGATAGGGCATCACCATACATATAGCAATATCGAAGGATTCGATTATCAGATTTTGGTAGAAGCTGATTTTTTGGTAAATTTATTCGAAGACCAATGCGAAAGAAGTGCCTGCCAAAGTGCATATGAGAAAATATTCGTAACACAGAGTGGTAAACGTTTGATGCAGGATATGTTTGGCGTGGAAGAATGATTACGTTTTTAACAACGGGTTCTTCGATAAAAATAAAGGCAGAAGAGATATGAGGTTGCTATTATCCCTAATATATGGTAATCTGAAAAAAAGAAAAGAGGTTTATATAATGGAATATGCAGCAGTAATCGCTGTCCTCCTGTGTTGCGTAGGTGGACTTGTATTAGTCAAGAAAAACAAAAAAGATAGTGAGTAAGAAAGATAAGTTTCCCTTTGGGAAGCTTATTTTGCTATAATGGAAGAAATGTTAAAAAATCCAAGAGTTTCTTAGAGAGGCATATGAAAAAGCGAAGAAGTTAGAAAGTATGAGAGTGGAATAAAGGTGTGATGATATGAGCAAGGTAATTCTTATATGCGGGAAAATATGTAGCGGAAAAAGCTATTATGCCAATAAAATCAAGGGAAAAGAAAACACTGTCATTTTATCGACAGATGAGGTGACCTATGACTTAACGGATAATGAGCAGGGGGAAAGCTACGAAAAGTTCGCCAATCGGGTAAATGCGTATTTGATGAAAAAAACAGTTGAATTAGCAAGGATTGGCTGTAATGTTATTCTGGACTGGGGATTTTGGACGAAAAGCAACAGGCAGGAAACGGCAGATTATTTTCAATCGAAAAATATAAATATTGAATGGCATTACATAGATATTGATGATGATACATGGCATAAAAATATAGAGTATAGAAATAAAAAAGTGTTAAGTGGCGAGGGTGGCTCTGATTTTTATGTGGATGAAGGTTTATTAAATAAGGTTATATCCGGGTTTGAAGTACCGGATAAAGAGGAAATCGATGTTTGGTATAAGTCGGTTAGGGAAGAGAAAGATAACAGCGCAAAATTAAGAAATATGACATCTATCTATCTTTTGAACAATGATAAAATCCTTTTGTTATACAGGCAGGGTTCTAAAGTTGTTAATAATGTTTGGATTGGTTCTGCCGGTGGTCATTTTGAAGAATATGAGTTAAATGATGCAAAAGCATGTGTATTGAGAGAGTTAAAGGAAGAAATGTCTGTTACGGAAGAAATGCTTTCAGACTTGCAGTTTAGATACATAACCATAAGAAGGACAAAGGGTGAAATCAGACAAAATTATTATTTTTTTGCTAACTTAAAATGCGACCAAAGGGAACTTACCTCAGGCGAAGGGACCCTGAAATGGTTTGAGCTTGATGAAGTATTAACATTGGAAATGCCTTATTCTGCAAAATATATGATGGAACATTACTTATCAATAGGAAGGCAAAATGATAAAATCTATGTAGGAGTTGCCGACGGCTCACAAGTAGTTTTTACAGAATTGCCGGAGTTTAGCTAGTAAATTAGGAGGACACAACCATGGAAAAAAGAATCCGGATTCCCAATACTGATTTATCCGTATATCCTATCGGTCTGGGCGCCGCAGGCGCCGGACGTTTTTATGATGGCGCAGAAACAGACCGCCTCTTTGGCACCTATATGGACCATGGCGGCAATCTGCTTGACACCGCACATGTTTATTCCAACTGGATACCCGGTGAGAGACACCGTTCAGAGCGAGCTATCGGTGACTGGCTTGCAAGAACCGGAAAGAGACATGAAATCATACTTATGACCAAGGGCGGTCACCACGAGGTTGACAGGAACTCTCCTATTTTCAGAAAGCGCAGACTGAAACGGGAGGATATGATAGAAGATGTGAACGGTTCCCTGGAAAAGCTTCGCACCGACTATATTGATATCTACTTCTATCACCGCGACGACAGGGACTTGCCGGTAGAATATGAAATCGAAACCATGGAACAGTTTGTAAAGGAAGGTAAGATTCGCTATTATGCCTGCTCCAACTGGGATGCAGACCGTATGCAAACCGCCTATGAATACTGCAAAGAAAAAGATTACAGAGGCTTCGTGGCAGACCAAAGTCTTTTCAATATTGGTATGAAATATATGAAAGAGATAGGAGATGCCACCTTGCGTTGTACCAGCGGTGACGCTTATCAGTTTCATATGGACCATCCCGAAGTCATGGAGATGCCTTTTTCCAGTAACTGCAACGGATTTTTTCAGCGTTATCTGACAGAAGGGGCGGAAAGTGTGGCTGACAGCGAATATTTTACTGAGAAGAACCTGAAGGTTGCAGAAAAGATTAAGGCTCTGACCGAGAAGTACAACTGCACCGTCACGCAGGCGGTAACAGGCTATTTCTACCATCAGCCCTTTAGTTGCGTTCCTTTGTACGGAACCACCTCACCGGACCATGTTGCGGATGTCTGCGGTACGCTGGACGTGCCGTTTACGGCAGCTGACTATAAAAACATAAATGACTGAGTGAAAGTATGGGAGGATGTTATATGACGGAGTGTGCATTCTGTAAAATAATGGATAAACAGGCGAAGGCTTATGTTATTTACGAGTCTGAGAATATAGAAGCCTTTTTGGATATTGACCCTATTAATGAGGGACATATATTAATTGTGCCTAAAATGCATGAAGCATCTATCCATAAGATACCCATAGAGATATTAACGGAGATGATGGAGCTGGCACAAAGGCTTGTGGCTGTATTAGAACAGATTTATAAAACGGATGGATATAGTATCATGCAAAACGGCGGTCAGTTTTGTGATTTTGGACATTTTCATCTTCATATATTCCCGAGATATCAAAATGATGGATTTGGTTGGAAGTATCCGCAAGGAGAATTCGAGTGTTCGGATAAAGTGGCGGAAAAAATCAGAAAGTGTTTATGAAAGTACAAAGGTGTTTAAGGAGTTTTCTATGAGAATCTATTTATTGCGGCATGGGCAGACGGATTGGAACTTAGAAGGGAAATTACAAGGGCGTAAAAACATTCCGATGAACAGTAATGGAGTAAAGCAGATTAGTGAAATCGCCGAACGTTTACAGGAACTAAATTTTCAAGTGGATTTTATCATATCAAGTCCTTTAGACAGGGCAAAGGAAAGTGCCGGAATAGTTGCTGAAAAAATAGGCTTTGAGGGAAACGTTCTTTATGATGAAGATTTTTTAGAGCGTAGTTTTGGTTTGGCAGAGGGATTGGTATGGAACGAGGAAATCAATCTGGATGATGAAAAATACTGTGCCGAGAGTGTTGAAGATGTTTGTAAAAGAGCAAAAAAAGCAATAGATAAGTATATGTCTTACGATGATAAAAGCATATTAATTGTGGCACATGGTGCTATTTTAGCTGCAACAAAGCACGTATTATCGCAAGGTGTATTAGAATATTATGATAAAACCGTGCCAATTATTCAAGGGAATATTTTGTGCTGTGAAATATGTTCGAATGACAAACGAAGCTTTTATCATTTATTTCATTAATATAATATGTGTCGGTTGATAGATTGAAAAAATAAATCAATATTATAGGGAAAGTTTGAAACAAAGAGGTAGTGGATAGAGAATAAATTTGGGCATCACAAACAAG
>CAYLWP010000075.1:0-11858 GCA_964387365.1 uncultured Roseburia sp.
TGAGCCATAGTTTTTTCTCCTGTTCTCGTATTGATTATGATTATATATCAAAATCATTGAGAATAGGGTGTCAACTTTTATGATACAACATCATTTTACCTGCTCCGTTCTTGCCAACAAAACCATAAATTGCTCCTTTTGGAACATGCATGGAAAGACCATTCAATGCATAAAACTGCTTATATTGCTTTGTCAGAGCATTCGTAGTCAAAATATAATCCATACCGGATACCTCCTTTTCTTGACTGCATTCTACATGACAATCATAAAGATAGCAGTCAAGAAAAGAGTAAAGAAATAGTCAAGATTACTCAGACAGCCTAAAACCAATCCCCCACACAGCTTCAATATAGTCTTTCCCACCAACATCACGCAGCTTCTTGCGTAAATTACTGATATGCTGTTTGAGAGAGCTTTCCGTGCAGTCCGGTGTATCCGCACTGATACGGTCAAGAATAACTGACTTTGCAATAACCTGCCCGAGATTTTGCATCAGCAGCTTTAAAATGGCATACTCTGTCTTTGTCAATCGTACCTGTTCAGATTGAATAGTTACTTCATGAGAAAAAGTATTCAGACTAAGCTCTCCTGCTTTCAGCACCTCGCGTACATCTGCAGAATCAGCTTTTCTCAGTTGAACAGCCACTCGGGCTAACAACTCACCTGTATCAAAAGGCTTTGTCATGTAATCGGTTGCACCGCCAAGCAACAGATTGATTTTGTCTTGCACATCCACCTTAGCACTCATAACGATAACAGGAATATTAGCAATGTGAGGAAGGACTTCCTCTCCGGACAATCCGAGGAGCATGAGATCCAGTAATACTAAATCCGGCGTACTCTGCGATAAAAGGTATAAAGCTTCCGTTCCTGAATAGGCACGCAGCACATCATAACCGTTGCTTCGAAGAACCTCCTCCAGCATATCCCCAATATAGACATCATCATCTATAATTGCGATAGATTTCATATTACCACTCATACGGAGTTGCCTGATAAACGTAATAATTCAGCCAGTTCGTATAGAGATTATTACTGTGTGATCTCCACTGCAGATTCGGTTTCTTGGTTGGGTCGTCGTCCGGATAATAGTTTAACGGAACATGGATTGGCAGCCCCTTGCCAAGATCTCTCATATACTCCTTGTCAAGTGTGTATCTGTCATACTCCGGATGTCCGTTTACAAAAATCTTCTTACCGTTTTCAGCATAGGCAAGGAATACGCCTGCCTCCTCGGATTCAGCAAGCACTGTAATCGCTTCACAGTTATGTATATCCTCTGCCGGTGTCTCTGTATGTCTGCTGTGAGGCGCAAGGAAATAATCGTCAAAGCCTCTTACCAGCGGAACCTTTCTGTTCTGTACCTTGTGAGAATAGATACCAAATAATTTCTCTGGAAGATGGCGCTTCTGAATACCGTAAAAATGATAAAAAGCAGCCTGTGCCCCCCAACAGATATGAAGCGTTGAGGTTACATGCGTCTTGGTCCAATCCATGATTTCACAGATTTCTTCCCAGTAATCCACCTCTTCAAAGGCCATATCCTCTACCGGTGCTCCGGTAATAATCATTCCGTCAAAGCGTTTATCCTTAATCTGATCAAAGGTTGTATAAAAACGATTCAGATGATTTGCTGATGTATTTAATGACACATGGCTTGTTACCATGAGGAATGTGACATCAACCTGCAATGGTGTATTGGATAATGCTCTTAAGAGCTGCAGCTCTGTATCCTGCTTTACCGGCATGATATTTAACACACACACCTGCAAAGGGCGGATATCCTGATGCATTGCCCTGTTTTCATCCATTACGAATATATTCTCAAATTCGAGTATTTCCTTAGCCGGTAAGTCACTTTGTACTTTAATTGGCATAATAATCCCCTCCTATATCTCCATTCCCAGATACTGTACCATGAATTCTTCTTCGGTCACAATCGGTATCTGTAATTCTTTTGCTTTTTTATTCTTGGATGAGTTCGATGCGATATCATTGTTAATCAGACAGTCCGTCTTGGAAGTTACACTTCCCGTAACCTTTCCGCCCTTTTTCTCAATCAGCTCTTTGAGCTCATTTCTGCTGCCAAAGTGCTCCAGACTTCCGGTTACGACAAATACCTTGCCCTCTAACGTCTGACCTGCTTCATCGACCTCTTCCTGTTCGATTTCCACCTCTGTTAACAGATGTTCAAAACGAATGCTGTTTTCCTCATCGGAAAAATAGTCCGTAAATGCCTTGGCGATTACCTCGCCGATTCCGTCAATCTGACTCAGCTCTTCCACATCGGCATGACGCATGGCATCCAAATCATTCTTAAAATATCTGCAAATCACCTTCGCGTTTGCCAGTCCGATATTCGCAATACCCAGACTAAAGATAAGCTTCGGAAGCGTTACCTTTCTGGCCTGCTCAATGCTGTTCATAAGCTTCTGATACGACTTCTCTCCAAAGCCTTCCAGCTCTACTATCTCTTCACGATATCGGTCAAGATGAAACATATCCTGATATTCGTGAATAAAGCCTTTTGCCAGGAACTTCTCAAGCGTTGCCTCAGACATACCATCAATGTTCATAGCATCACGGCTGACAAACAGAGCAAAGGACTTCAGCTTCTTGGCATCACAGTCAGGGTTCATACAGTATAAGGACTGCACGTCATTGACTGCGCTAATCTGTGTCTTACCGCCACAAACAGGGCAGGTACACGGAATCTCAACCGTATCACTTCCCGTCAGGTTTTGGGCAATCTGCGGGATAATCATATTCGCCTTGTAAACAGTAATCGTATCTCCGATACCAAGCTTCAAAGCGCGTAAAATACTGATATTATGAACAGATGCCCTGCTGACAGTTGTTCCCTCAAGCTCTACCGGCTCAAAAATAGCAACCGGATTAATCAATCCCGTTCTGCTCGGACTCCACTCGATTTCTTTTAATGTAGTCTCACGAATCTCATCCGCCCATTTAAAGGCAATGGAATCTCTCGGAAACTTTGCCGTTC
Organism: uncultured Roseburia sp.; assembly: GCA_964387365.1. Classification (GTDB taxonomy): domain Bacteria; phylum Bacillota; class Clostridia; order Lachnospirales; family Lachnospiraceae; genus COE1. The sequence continues at coordinate 3,005 of CAYLWP010000075.1, forward strand.
TTCCAAGGGAACGACCGTATTCAATATCGTCGTAGGTCAGCACCAGACCATCCGACGGGATATTATAATTCTCAATTCTTTTTTCATAATCCGCAACCGCTTCCACGATATTGGAAGCATCCACTCTTGCGTAATCCACCACATCAAAGCCCTGCTGCTTTAAAAACAGGAACTGCTGCTCTCTTGAATTAGCAAAATCCGCGTCGTCTGCCCGAACCAGCGAAAAGGCATAGAATCTGACATTTCTGGATGCTGTAATCTCGTTATTGAGCTGTCTGACCGAACCGGAGCAAAGGTTTCTCGGATTCTTGTACTTCGCATCCACATCTTCAATCTGACTGTTGATTTCTTCAAAATCAGAATAGGTAATCACCGCTTCTCCTCGCAGAATCAGTTCACCCTGATACTGAATGCGAAGCGGAATATTCTTGAAAACCTTTGCATTATTGGTGATGACTTCGCCAACCTCTCCGTTACCTCTGGTAACTGCCTTTAATAAAGCACCGTCCCTATAGGTTAATACAATTGTAAGACCATCCAGCTTCCAGCTAAGAAGTCCTTCCTTATCCTTGAGCCACTCTCTCAGCTCCTCTCTGTCCTTGGTCTTTCCAAGGGAGAGCATCGGACTTTCGTGAGCTTCCTTGGGCAGCTCATCCACTGCCTCATAGCCGACACTGATTGTCGGACTTCCTGTCAGCACCATTCCTGTTTTCTGTTCCAATTCCATCAGTTCATCATAGAGCTTATCATATTCAAAATTGCTCATGATTTCCCTGTCCTCTGCATAATAAGCCTTAGACGCCGCACGAAGCTGCTCCACAAGCTCTTTCATTCTGGCAATTGCCTTGTTGTTATCCATATTATTAGCCATGCCTTTCCATACCCGCGCCTCCACCTCTGTCGGGTGCGGATACCATATTACAAAACGAACGTATTTACAAAACAAAACCTGTTATCATTCCTGCGACAACACCCAGTATGTAAAGAATACCTGTAATGGCAAAATTCTCCTTCAGGCGGTGATTCACCTTAAATAAAACAAGAAGTCCAATACCTGCATTTACAAACAAGCCTGTCATCATAATTCCTATGTCAATAACACCGGTAATATACAGATTCGTAATTAAAACCGATGCCGCACAGTTCGGAATCAGCCCTACAATACCTGCAATCAGATGCCCGAAAACCGAATGATTCCAAATCGTGTTCTCCATCACAATATTATGTTCCTCCGCATAATGAATCAATACGTGGGAAAAAATTGATACAATAAAAATCAGCAGTACAATGCTTACTGTATGCTTCACCGCTGAGCCAAAGATTCCTTTCTCACATTCACAGTGCTCCTGCTCACAAAAATCGCGAATATGATTTGCCTCCATCTTGGGTCTTCTCTTATATAAAATATCTACCATATATCCGCAGACAACACCCGCTACACACTTTACAACAAGTATCTTCGCAATCATGGCAGGCTCTATGGCTGCCGAAATCAAAAGCGGAAGCATCTCGTCCGATGTTGCCATAAAAACAGCAATCAGCGTACCAAGCGTAATGCTGTGAGCCGTATAGAAGCTGGCTGCCGCACCGGAAAAACCACATTGCGGTATAATTCCAATCAATCCTCCTGCCAGCGGGCCAAGCGTTCCCGAAAACCGGATCATTTCCAGGGACTTGTCCTTTGCCTTATGCTCCAGCCATTCCATCAATATGTATGTAACAAACAAAATAGGAATCAGCATAACACTTTCCTTGAACGCATGCCCCAGTGCATGTGACATTTCGTGTAACATTTTTCATCTCCTCAAAATCCTGTTATTTCATCCCGCACAGGCGATACAGCTGTGCAAGCTCCTCACCCTGCAGCTCTCTGAACTGACCACTTTTTAAGCCCTTCAGCTCAATATTGACTACCCTGTCCCGTCTAAGCGATGTCACCCTGTAGCCAAATTCCTGACACATGCGTCGAATCTGACGGTTCAGACCCTGTGTCAGAATAATACGGAACGTATATTTCCCAAGCTTATTTATTGTACACGAACGTGTCGTTTGTTGCAAATCTTTTAAGTACACTCCCTGTGACATTTTTTCCAGAAAGTCGTCTGTGATTTCCTTATTCACCTTTACCGTATACTCTTTTTCATGACCATTGGCGCCCTTCATCATACTTTGAATCAGATCACCGTCATTTGTCATAATCATCAAGCCTTCCGAATCCTTATCCAGTCTTCCGGCATAGGTTAAACGAACAGGGTAATTCAGTGCCTGAATAATCGTCTTATCCGCGTGAGCATCCTTTTCCGTACAGGTCACGCCAACAGGCTTATAGTATGCCAATACAATCTTCTGATTTTTAGGCTTCACTACCCTCCCGTTGACCGCAACGACATCCTGTTCTCCTACCTGTACGCCGCTTACTGCTTTTTGACCATTAACGGTTACCTTACCCTGTTCTATATACTTATCTGCTTCTCTACGTGAGCAGACACCGCATTCTGCCAGATATTTATTAATTCTTACCATGTATCTGTCATGCCTTTCCGTGAGCAGCTACAAATAACTCTTAAGCCGCTCAATACATTTCTCTTCTAAATCCATCAATTCCTTTGCAATCTCCATGGAAGCCGCCGTCGCATCAGGATGATGATTCATGGACTTCCACATACTCGTAATCCCGCGATTACTTCCCTGAATAATAAGCTCCGCAATCTTACTGTTGCTGCAATTCATCATGGTGTTCATATGAATGGCACTTTTCAGCATCATATCCTCCATAGCGCTATCCTGATATTCCCTTGCATGGTTCTTCATCAGACAATCTTCTGCCTTTTGATAAAGCTCGGCATACTGTCGTTTTTCCTTGGAAAGCTCATAGCGCATCAAGTCATCAGAAGCCTTCTCGGAAATAGTTTCTATCGCCTTTACTGCCATTCCTGTATTTTTCTGTATTTCTTTTAAAATTTCCTGGTCGTCCTTCTTCATATAGCCATCCTCCTTTCAGATAGCTATAGTATTCCGTAAATCAGAAATTTTTATTCTTTATTTGCATAATCAGAAGCGAGCTCTGTTTTAAACATAAAATCGGATTCCGGCTCGTATTCTTCCGCTGTTGCTGCTTTTTCCACGACCGGAACTTCCTCCGCTGTTGTCTCAGCTTCCACGGCTGAAACTTTCTCCGCTGTTGTCACAGTTTCCACGGCTGAAACCTCCTCCGCTGTTGTCATTTCGTCCTCAACTGCATAGCTTTCCAAATCCACCTCTGCAACCGGCAGCTCTTCTGACATATCTGAATCATCCTCGATATCCTCTTCAAACGGATAAACAACGCCCCACGCATTTCTCAGTTCGTCCATCATGCGCATAATTCTGACTGTTTCTGCATGTGGCATTTCCCAACATTCAAGCTGACCTCGGTCAATCGCACCAAGACTTGCTATTACTTCATATTCATAACCTGATATCTGCTTGGGCGCCTTTACTGACTTTATTACCTTACGATTGTTATCATATACGGTAACAGATTCATAATTATTGATATTTTCAATCACCATATAACCGCTTGTTCCGTATATCACACCCCTGCGGTCACTTACTCCAAGCAAGGTGCTGTTCAGTACCGCCATCTTACCGTCACGGAAGGTCAGAGTAATACTGTCGGAAGCATCCACTCCGGTAGGTGTCATGGAGCAGGATGATGTAATCCTGGTCACATCTGTTCCAAACATCATAGCAGCGAAGTTAAGTGTGTACACTCCCAAATCCAATAAGGTACCGCCGGCCAATGCCGGCTGCATCAGTCTTGGTATATTAACAAGGTGATAGCCAAGATTACAGGTCAGCATAGAAGGAACGCCTATCATTCCTGAGCTCAGCATTCCGCGAATCGTTGTAAGCATCGGCATATATCTGGTCCAGATAGCCTCTGTAACAAAAACGCCTTTTTCCTTTGCAAGTCTGAATATTTCCTCTGCCTGCTGAGCATTCGCTGTAAAAGCCTTTTCACACAGCACCGGCTTTCCATTCTCTATGCAAAGCTTCATATTCTGATAATGCTCTGAATGCGGTGTCGCTATGTATACCAAATCAATCGCCGGGTCCTTTACCATTTCTTCATAAGAACCATACGCCTTTTTTACACCATATTTTTTAGCAAAAGCCCTTGCACGGTTCAAATCTCTGGATGCAATGGCATAACACTTTACATTTTTCATTTTCCTGATAGTATTTGCCATAACTCCGGCAATATTTCCGGCCCCCATAATTGCAACTTTCTTTTCCTTAAACATTCCAACCATCCTTTCCTTTTACATCGTTTAAATGGCAAAAGCCCATGCGGCAGGATACCGCATGGGTTTTCATTATCTTTATTCCTTAATCAAAAAATTCTGACTTAACGTATCCTGTCTGTCCCTTGTATTCAATCTTCAACCATTCTCCCTGATCTTCGATTACCTTGTAAGTATTACCGCCGTTTGCCTTACCAATGGTATCAGCAGCTGTACTTGGCTGGTTTCTGACATTTACATTCGTTCTGGCTGTTACACTTTCCTTGGGCGATGTACTTGGATTTGAGATTGTGGTTTCTGCCCTTGCAGGCTCCTGCTCATCAATCGTTGTTTCCTCTACCTGATTGGAGGATACTACTTCAAGATAATCACTCTTAATGAAAGCTTCCTTTCCCTCATAGATTATCTTGCTCCAGCCGTTAATCTTATTCTCGACTCTCTTAAGAACCGTTCCGACTGACACCTTGCCAATCTTGTCTGCATTCTCGCTATCGGAAGAACGTACATTAACCGTTGCCGTTGTCTTAACCTCTTCATCAACAATCTGCGTTTGCGGCTGGTCTTTCGTGTCAGCCTGTGCCACTTCTGCTACAGCTGCGGCTTCTGCCATCTCTGTTGCCTCTGCTTGGGCAGCTTCCAGCTTAGCAAGCTCTTCACCCGTCTTATTCTTTGCCTCGATTGTAATATCTGATAAAAAGTTATTCAATTCTTCGTTTGTTGCAAGAATCTCCTTGTACTCTACATCAATCTTATTAAAAATATCAACAACATCATCCTGCGAAGAGCTTTCAATTCTTGCCTCATTTACTTCGTCCGACATTTCCTTTGCAATCTTATAGTTGTCACCGGTCTTGTAAACATAGTGTGTTTCTACACCCGGTACTCTGACCTTCATATCATTAAACTGCGCCTGATATGTGACGTATACGAAGAAGGAATCTTCTTCCGGTCCCTTTCTTGTATAACAGGAAATATTTTCATAGCTTTTTACAAAGAAATTCTTATTTTTCAGTCCAACCAGATCGGTTTCACTGACATCATCCATAAGACTGTTCACTACTTCCATGTTACCGGCGGAAAGTGCCGCATAGTATGCAGACATCAAATCATTAATCACCTGATATGCATCCTTTTCCAAAGGCTCAACCATAACTGCCACTTCCGTTACCGGCTCAGTCATTGCTACGACTTCTTCTTCCTTTTTCTCATTTCTTGTCTGCACAAGTGAAACAATGATTACAATGACAATAAACAGTGCCGCTACCGGAAGTACTACCTTTACTGCCGCAAAGCCCACTGTACCGATACTTTCAAGAGAAACTCCCTTGAACATACTCACTATTTTTTCAAGCGTTGTGTTTGACGTTTTCTCTGTCTTGTCTTGTGTCTTCTGTTTATCTGAAGATGCGGTTACATGCTGCTGTTCCTTTTCAACGGAAGCCGCTTCCTCTTCCATAACCGCTTCTATATTTTCTTTTTCCACGCACTTTTCTTCTCTCTTTGTCTCTTTCGCAACAGTATTATGCTGTGTATTCTTCTTAGTAACCTGTTGATTTGTTTTTTTCTTACTCATCTTATACTCCATTCCACCAATATAAAGCAACCCACCGGCTCTCATCCCCCACGAGAACCGTAATTTAAGAATGCACCCGACAGGAGTCGAACCTGCATTAAAGGCGTCGGAGGCCTACGTTCTATCCATTAGACTACGGGTGCATGTGATAATATTACAATATTGTTACATCACGAGTGTAATCATAGCATATTTATGCTCTTTTGTCTACCCATGAATGGGATGGAAATGATTGCAATTCTTGCCGCACTTATTCGCTTAGCTTGGCACCGCACTGATTACAGAAATTGTTCTCCGCACCAACAGTAGCACCACAGGACGGACAAGTCTTAGTTTCTGCGCCTGCTGCTTCCACGATTTCCATGCGTTCAACCTTAGTACCGCAGGAATTACAAAACGATGCCTGTACTGAAACATCTGCTCCGCAGGACGGACATTTCACGAATCCCTTGACTAACAGAATCTCCTCCTGATGCTTAGCAATCTCAGCATACAATGCATTAATCTGCTCGATAAACTGCTGTTCTTCGGAGTCCGAATCCTCTTTATGACGCATATAGTAATCCTGACCAATACTGAATATCAGCTGTGAAATCTGCTTCTCCTTCTCAGAAATTGCACCATTCAGTCTTGTTACGTCCGCAAGATTTTTTGTCTGCTGTGCAACCCCCTGTCCCGCATCAGTAATTCGCTTTCCCAATTCTTCAAAAAAAGCCATTTTTACTCTCCCTTCTCTTTTCCATCGTTAAAACATACTGTTATGCAAACAACTTCTCATAAATGATAATAACATATATTTCATAATTGTACTATATACATTTCATTTTTTTGTTTTTTCAATAAAAATGTGCGCCGCAAAGCACAAAAATTCCCCCTTCCGTATAATCGAAAGGGGGATGCCAGGTTACATTATTCCTTAAGTCTGAACTGAGACATCATCTGCTTCAGCATGCTGGCCTGACTGGAAAGTTCCTCACTGGCTGCAGCACTTTCTTCGCTGGTTGCAGAATTATTCTGAACAACGGAGGAAATCTGGTCTATACCAACCGTAAGCTGTTTAATTCCATTTGCCTGCTCTTCAGATGCGGCTGAAATCTGGTTGATTGTAGTTACAACCTCGCTTACCTTCTTCTCCAATTCTTCAAACGCTTCATAGGTTTTCTTTGCCATTTCCTCGCCGCGGGCAGCTGCTGCAATCGATTTATCAATCAATGCGGTGGTACTCTCTACCGCTTCCGCACAGTTAGAAGCAAGCTTTCCTACTTCATCCGCAACAACTGCAAATCCCTGTCCTGCCGCTCCTGCTCTTGCAGCTTCTATCGATGCATTTAGGGCAAGGAGATTTGTCTGGGATACAATGTCGGTAATTACCCGGATAACCTCCTGGATTTCATTCGACGCAGTGGTAATTTCCTCCATATCCACAAGCATCTGTTCCATGCCTTTCTGCGTTTCCTTTGCTACTTTTCTGGATTCCATTGCAAGCGCATTTGCCTTTTTAGCATTTTCTGAGCTCTCATGTATCTGTCTGGAGGACTCTGCAATCGTCTCTGCAAGTTCCTGTACACTGTTAGCCTGGTCCGTAGCACCTTGTGCAAGCTCCTGAGCCGCACCGGCTATCTGGTCTGCGCCCTCTTCTACCTGAACAGCAGACATATTAATATTATCCAGTGTTTCACTTAATGTATCCCTGATTGTACGAAGACCGATCAGTATATTCTCATAACTGCCTACATATCGCTCATGTTCGTTGGAGGTAACGCAGAAATTACCCTGGCTCATTTCGTTCAATAAATAATTGGTATCGCCGATAATTATTTTCAGCGTTTCTGCCATATCTCCGAATATGTGAGACAATTCGACAATTTCATCCTCTGAATCCACATGAATACTGACATCAAACTCGCCGCTGGAAATACTGCCTGCCGCCTGAACAATACTTGCGATAGGTTTCAGTTTTTCCGTAATGTTACGCCATAATGCAACTGCAACAACAGCCGTCGCAACGGAAAGCGATAAAATCAGAATAATTACCGTTTTTATTACTTCTTCATTATATTCGGAAGTAGTCATTCCGGATAATACCTTTCAGCCATAATCCGGCATATCAATTACTGTTCCGACTCTGTTTGTTCTGTTCAAAGAATACCTGACAATCTTGCCGCTCGGTGAAGCTAACTCTTTGGTAAGCTTGTCGCTCATTCCCATTTCTGACAGGTTTTTACCTATCATATCCGCATTCTCATAGCCTATCACTGTATTATCTGCACCAAGTAAAATTACTTCCCCGGTATTACCAAAGGCCAGGTTTGTTGTGAAATGGGAAAGCTGATTCATATCAATGTCAAGACAGATTACACCTATTGTTTTTCCGTTCTCCTGTATCGGTGTACCGATGGAAACACAATATTTGCCTGTAAATACATCTACATAAGGCTGTGTCACAATCAGACGATTTTCTGTGACAGCAGTATAAAACGGACGCTCATGCATGGCGTTCTGAGACTTTTCCCCTGTGCCTGAATAATAAGCATCTTCCTCAACACTACCAATATATACTCCCATGATATCCGCATAACGATCCGCTGTATTCTGCATAATTGCAGTACACATCTCGAAATCAGGCGAAGCAGAAATCGGAGTGGTTGCACTTCCGGACTTCACCAGACTGATCATTTTCGGGTCGTTAACCAGCATTTCCGTAACAAGAGAATATCCTGCCATAAAATCAGCAATCTGGACTTCTGCATTTTCCGCCGTCTGCTGTAAAATAGCATCCTCCTTTTCATTCATCGCCGAACTGGAAAAGAAGCCCACACAAATCGCAGCAAGCAAATTGAGGGTAACTAATATTACCACTGAAAATACGACAAGGCTTGTTGCAAGATTCTTGGATTTTGTTAATTTTTTCATCATAATTTCTCTACTCCTTTTATCTCGTGAATTTCCTTTTTGTGTTCAAATTTTTATTTATTATTTTATTTTTAACATATAT
>CAYLWP010000076.1:0-11822 GCA_964387365.1 uncultured Roseburia sp.
CACAGGACTTAAAATCCTGCGGGACTTATACTCCCGTACCGGTTCGATTCCGGTTGCCGGCAGTAAAGACTTAAGTGGAAACTTAAGTCTTTTTTTTGCGTTCCGCACATTGCAATATAGTAAAAAGAGGAATAAGATATACTAAAAACGTAGTACTCTACCAACGGTAGATTGCTTTATGTAAGAGACATTTTTAGAATAAACATAAACAACCGGTAGGAGGGTTCTTATGTTTGATATTGACAAGAAAGATTTTGGGTACTTTATTGCAGAATTGCGTAAGGAAAAGGGACTGACGCAGAAGGAGCTTGCAGAAAAGCTTTTTGTGTCAGACAAAGCGGTCAGTAAATGGGAATGTGGTCTGAGCATGCCGGACATTACATTACTGGTTCCGATTTCAAAGATTCTGGATGTTACCGTGACAGAACTGTTGGAGTGTAAGCGTTTAGAGAATATTGACAATATGCAAATGGAAAAAGTGGACGAAATTGTGAATAAAGCAATTTCCAGCTCTAGTGAAGAAAATCAGGCAGAAGTATTAGAGAAAATGCAAACAGCTTTCCTTGTATGTGTTCTTTTGTGTTGTCTGGAAGTACTGTTATCATTGGCGACAGGAATGACGATAGGGCAGTTTGCCGGTCAGAATATTTTGTTATTTGTGATACTGGGGCTTGTTTTCGGAGTATGGTTCTGCTTTTTTGTAAAGGATAAGCTTCCTGTATATTATGATGAGGAGAAAATCTCATTTTACTGTGATGGCTTTTTCAGAATGCAGCTAACAGGGGTGCACTTGAATAATAGTAATTGGAGGTACATTGTCCTGGTTGGACGAATCGGGTTGATATTCGGATTGGGCGGATTGTTTATACCAATGTACGTTGTGGCAAAAATGTACGAGTAAGAAAGGGCTGGATGAATATGAGAGTGGCGTTATATCAGATGCATATTGCGTGGGAAGATAAGCAGGCAAATATCAAAAAGGTGGAAGAGCAACTGAAAACGGTAGCAGAAAAGCAGGTAGATGTCCTGCTTTTGCCGGAGATGAGTTTTACAGGATTTTCCATGAATACTGATGTAACAAGGGAAGAAAAAGAAGAAACCATTGAGCAAATGAAGCAGCTTGCCAGACAATATAAAGTAGCCATTGGCTTTGGCTGGGTAAAGGATTGTGGACAAAAGTCCGAAAATCACTACACGATTGTTGATAAGTCAGGCGAGAGTCTGTCTGATTATGCAAAGATTCATCCGTTTTCCTATGCCGGAGAAGATGAAAAGTTTCAGGGTGGAAATAAGCTGACAGGATTTACGTTGGAGGGTGTGCCGTGCTCTAATGTAATCTGCTATGATTTGCGTTTCCCGGATATTTTTCAGATTGTATCAAAAACGGCACACGTTATTATCGTCCCTGCAAACTGGCCCGCTAAGAGGAGCAGTCATTGGAAGACACTTTTACAGGCCAGAGCGATAGAGAATCAGGTCTATGTGCTTGCCATTAATTGTGTGGGGCAGATAGATTCTCTCTATTATTCGGGTGATAGTTGTGTCATAAATCCTGACGGACAGGTGTTGGAAATGCTTACGGATGAGGAAGGCATGTTAATATATGACCTTGTTGATGATGTGCTGCAGTATCGGAGCGGCTTTCCGGTAAAGAATGACAGACAGGAAGAGTTATATCACACGCTTTGGAAGCGGATTTAGGATGGTGAAGTCTTATGTGGCAAAGGCATAAAAAGATTATCACACCTGAGAATCAGCAGCGCATAACAGTAGAAACTACTATGAAGAATTTGGAGGCAGATAATGGACTTTAAAGCAGTCATTTTTGATATGGACGGAGTTATTTTTGATTCGGAAAGGCTTGTTTTGGAAGGCTGGCTTGCGCTTGGTAAAAAGTACGGAATCCTGGACATAGAAAAGATTTACCCAAAATGCATCGGTGTCAATGCTGTTGCCTCAAAGCAGGTTTTTCTCGATTTTTACGGAGAGGATTTCCCGTACGATGCATATAAACAGGAGACTTCAGCCGATTACCATGCAAAGTACGACGGCGGCAGACTGCCCCTGAAGCCCGGAATCCGAGAGCTTTTGCAGTATCTAAAGGAAAAGGGGTATCATATTGGGCTTGCGTCCTCCACAAGATATGAAGTGGTAAGTCAACAGTTAAAGGATGCAGGACTGTTGCCGTATTTTGAGGCTCTTACCTGTGGAGATATGGTGAAAAAGAGTAAACCGGAGCCGGATATCTTCCTGAAGGCAGCGGAAACGCTCGGTGTACAACCGGAGGAATGTATTGTTATTGAAGATTCCTATAATGGAATTCGTGCAGCAAGCAGAGCAGGCATGTTTCCCATCATGGTACCGGATATGATTGCACCTGATGAGGAAATGCAGCAGCTTGCAAGTGAGATACTAAGTGATTTATATGAAGTAAAAGGATTTCTGGACAAAAAGAAATAAAATGAAAAACCGTCACATTTCCATTTATGGGAACGTGACGGTTTTTTATTTTGATAAAGAGATATGCTTGACACAGAAGTGTTTATGGTGTATATATAACATATTAACAGTTAAAACGAAAACAGATAGTACAATGTGTGTCGGGAAGGAAGTGAATGATTTGAAAATATTACAAAGCTCCGGAATTCCTATCTATCAGCAGATTTCAGACCAGTTTAAAGAAGAAATTCTTGCAGGTAAGCTGAAACAGGGAGAGTATTTGCCGTCTATACGCAGTCTCGCAAAGGATTTAAAAATCAGTGTTATTACAACCATGAAGGCATATGAACAGTTAGAAGCAGAAGGACTTGTTACCGGAGTTCAGGGCAAGGGTTTTTATGTAAATGCGCAGGATAGCCAGATGCTTCGTGAACAACATTTGAGAAAGGTAGAAGAGAGTCTGATTGAAGCCTTACAGGCAGCAAAAATAGCAGGAATGACGAAGCAGGAGGTTTTTGATATGTTTGAGACATTGTCACAGATGCCGGAAGAGGAATAAAACGTGAATAGAGAGGAATAGGAAATGATGGAAGCGACAAACGTAATCGAAGCAAAGAATATGAAAAAGAAATATAAGGGATTTATGTTGGATGTACCGGAGTGTAAGATTCCTAAGGGCTTTGCAACCGCATTAATCGGAGAGAATGGCGCAGGCAAGACAACATTGCTCAATACGCTTGCGGGAATACGTCTGGATTACAAGGGAGAAATCAAGTATTTCGATGAACAGGAACAAAATATTGAAAAAGTAAGAGAACGCATAGGATATGCAGGACCGGGAAGCTATTTTTTACCACAGTGGAGTATCGGACAGATAGAAGAGATTAGCGAACTTTTGTTTGAAACCTTTGATAAAGGTCGCTATCAGCAGATTTGCTCAGAGCTTGGAATTGGTAGTGGAGACAGAAAAAAGAAGGTATCAAGTCTGTCGGACGGAAATAAGATGAAGCTTATTCTTGCAGCAGTATTTTCACGAGAAACACAATGTCTTTTGCTTGATGAACCGGCATCACCGCTTGACCCGTTGATGCGGGATAAACTGTGTGAAATGTTGCGGGAATATCTGGATGAAGGAAATGGAGAGCGAAGTGTACTGTTTTCCACACATAATATTTCAGATATGGAGAATGTAACGGATTACTGTCTGATTATGGAGAACGGAACAATTGTTGAGGAAGGCTTTGTTGAGGACTTAAAGGAAAAATACATTATGGTAAAGGGTGAGGTAAAGGATGCAGAGGCCGCAAAAAAAATATTATACAGCTTTAACAGTAATCCTTATGGTTTTGAAGGAATCTGTCTTGCAGAACATGTTGATAAGCTTGCAGGAATGGATATACAGTTAGAAACACCTTCCCTGTTTCAAATCAGTGTGGCAGTAATGAAGGCAAATACAAGTCTGAAATTATCTTAGAGTAGAAAATATGGTAAATGGAGAGTTGTTATGAGGAGAAAGATTAGGAGTTATTTGACTTTAACACCGTTTTTGTACCGGTTGCTGTTATTTGTAATCATACCGGTTGGCATTTTTCTGTTGCAACAGTTTTTGTATATTGTAGATTTTACATTTAGTGTATTCTTGATTTGCCTGCTCATGACAAGTGCGGAAATCATGTGTGATTATTGGGTATTTGGTGGTATGACAACCCGAGATGGTACAAAGATAGAGTATTTAAAATCATCAAGCAGCGGAATCATGTTTGTGAAAGATGCTCTTTATGTGAATATGGCAAGACAGATGTTGGAAAGCGTAGTGATAGTGATACTTAGTGCGGTAATTTATCAGGGATTGCAACGTGGAGATGCATTAACTCCGGAAAGAGTATGGGTATGTATTACCTTGATGCTTTTAGAGTATGTAGTGGTGGTAACACTTCTGACCATTGGAAGGTTCTTTGATGGGTGGACAGTTAATATGGAGCATGGCGCGATAGGCGTTCTGTTGATGCTTGGCGGAGTAAAGATCATTCAGCGATTTGTTTATTTTATGTTTGTATTGTTAATGATATTGGCAGTTTTAGTAAGTATAGTAAGTGCCAGGACTGTTGTAAAGAAAGTGAGGGAGAGCTATTATGATAAAACAGCTTAAAATGAGTATCTCTATGCTTCGTTATACATTTGGGTGGAAGATGAATACAGCCGGAGCAATCGGTCTTCTGGTATTGGGAGGATTATTGCAAATGATACAACAAAGGAGCGGTTTCCTTTTTATTCTGATGAGCGGACTGTTTGTACAACAGATGTTGCAGTCTTTGAGCGTATCGCATATGATACGGACATCCCGTTGGGGTAAGGTGTTTCAAACTTCCGGCGCAGCAATAATAAGCACTATATCCTGCTTTATCATCTATTTATTGGATGTGGTTATTCTGACTGTATCATATGGACAGAATATAACAGTACAGTGGTTTATTTGGGATGGCGTACTGATACTCCTGTTTATGCTGTTTATAGCCTCAGCATATAAGTTTTTTAAAATAAGTTTGCTTATTTTTTATGCTTTATTCTTTTTGGCAGTAGTCTGTAAGTATGCTTTCGATGAAACCGGCTTGTATGATTCAATATTTGAGTTGTCATTTTTGCAGGCATTTATCATAGGTGCTGTTTTTGTGATAGCAGGTGGATTTACAGAATATGCAGTATCCTGCCTGATGTACAAATATCCTCTTTCTAAAACAGCACAGCTAAGAGGATTGCAGAAAGTAATGTAAAAGGTATTTTCGTAAGGATTGCTTTCCCTCATTTCTTGATGTAAAATATTATTAAGTGTTGGAATATTCTGGCAATTTAAAAATGGGGAGGCGTACCGGTAGTGAAAACGATAAAGTTGCCGTCGGGAGATGGTGTTCATAAACTGCATATTGCAATATGGGAACCGGAGACGGAAGTAAAGGCGGTACTTCAGATTTCTCATGGAATGATAGAAATGATTTCGCGTTATGATCATTTTGCAAGGTTTTTAAATGAAAAGGGTGTTCTTGTAATCGGAAATGATCATTTGGGACACGGACTTACAGTGGATTCCGATGAAGAACTGGGCTATTTTTGCCCGAAGGATATGAGTGCAACGGTGGTGGCAGACCTTCATTCTGTTACAGAATATGCAAAAAAAGAATATCCTGATGTACCGTATTTTATCATAGGTTTTAGCATGGGTTCTCTACTTTTAAGAAGATATTTGATGACGTATAAGGAAGAGCTTAACGGCGCATTGCTTGCGGGAACCGGAGAATGGTCGAGGTTTTTTCTCGCACTTGGAAAGACGGCTTCATCGATGGGAAGGTACATTCTTGGTGATAAATATCGTTCCAAGCTGTTTAAAGCCATTACCTTTGGAAGCTACAATGCAAGAATTCCGAAGGTAAAAAGAGGAAATGAATGGTTGACCAAGGATGAGACAATCCAGGAATTTTGCAGAACCAATAAATATTCGAATTTTTCGTTTACCGTGAATGGCTATCGGACACTTGCGGAGGTTTCAGGCTTTATTCAAAAGACCGGGAACATGCAAAAGCTACCGAAAAAGCTGCCGATACTCATGCTTTCCGGTACAGAAGATCCGGTTGGCGGCTACGGAAAAGGCGTGCAACACATATATGAAACCTATAAACAGCTTGGGGTAGAGGATATTGAGCTTAAGCTATACGAAGGCTACCGTCATGAGGTCTTAAATGAATTGGATAAGGATGTTGTTTATGATGACATCTATCAATGGATGGAACAGCATATGAAATAGTGCATAATTTGTTACTGGAACGAGGTATGAGCGAACAGTAACCGGATAATGGGCCGGTATTCAGGTGATAATGAATACCGGCTTGCTTTATTTTTACAAATATGACAGAATAGATGAGTATGTGAGTATGAATAGAGAAGGAGTATTAATATGAAAAAGGGTACAGAAAGAAATTCGTTTTCAGGGTCGCTGGGATTTGTATTGGCAGCGGCAGGCAGTGCAGTTGGTTTGGGAAATATTTGGAGATTTCCGTACCTTGCAGCAAAGGATGGCGGAGGATTATTCCTTGTAGTGTATATTGTTCTTGCGTTAACCTTTGGATTTACTCTGCTTAGTACTGAAATCGCAATCGGTAGAAAAACAAAGTTAAGTCCATTGAAGGCATATGCGCAGATTAGCAAAAAGTGGAAGCCTTTAGGTATCATTGCATGCCTTGTTCCGTTTATTATTTTGCCGTATTATTGTGTCATCGGTGGCTGGGTGCTTAAGTATTTTCTTGCTTATTTAACCGGTAATGGTGCGGCAACTGCAACAGACGGATATTTTACCGGATTTATTACCGGTAATGTAGAGCCGGTTGTTTTTACCGTAATCTTTTTGGCTGCAACGGCATTTATTATTTTCAGAGGTGTTAATAAGGGCATTGAATCTACTTCGAAGGTTATTATGCCGATTTTATTAGTGCTTGTAGTTATTATTGCGGTATTCTCATTGACGATTAAGCATGAGGATGCCAATGGTGTGGTAAGAACAGGTATGGAAGGCTTTCGGATTTACGTTGTTCCTAACCTGGAAGGTCTGACTGTAAAGGGATTATTTACCATTATCATGGATGCTATGGGACAGCTTTTTTACAGCTTGAGTGTTGCGATGGGAATCATGGTTGCCTATGGCTCTTATGTGCGTGATGAGGACAACCTGATGCGCTCCATTAATCAAATTGAAATATTCGACAGTGTGGTAGCATTCCTTGCAGGTGCCATGATTATTCCGGCTGTTTTTACGTTTGCGGGAAAAGAGGGCATGCAGGCATCCGGACCGAGTCTTATGTTTGTATCATTACCAAAGGTATTTGCTGAAATGGGAGCAATCGGAAATGTAATCGGCTGTCTTTTCTTTGCCATGGTTTTATTTGCAGCTCTTACCAGTGCAATCTCTGTTTTGGAAGCAATTGTATCAAGCCTGATTGATCAGTTTGGGATTTCCAGAAAGGCAGCAACGGGAATCGAGACAGCAGTGGCTTTAATTTTAGGAGTTATCGTATGTCTTGGCTATAATGTACTTTACTTTGAGGCAAAGCTTCCGAATGGCGCAACTGCTCAGATTCTTGATATCATGGATTATCTCAGTAATAATATCCTGATGCCGATAGTGGCGATTGCAACCTGTATTCTGATTGGCTGGATTGTGAAGCCGGAGTATGTCATTGATGAAATAGAAAAGAACGGCAGTAAATTCGGTAGACGCAGACTTTATATCACAATGATAAAAGTAATCGCACCAATTCTTCTGCTCGTTCTCCTCTTAATGTCACTTGGTATTATAAAATTGTAGTAACTTACTTCCAAATACGAAGGGTTTCGATAAGCTTACGCTTGTCGGAATCCGACATGGAGGAAGTAAGCTCTGTAATCTCATGGTCCAAGGCGGTTGTAGTATAGGTTTCGTCCATACAGCCAACCAGACTGTCAAGTGTTGTGTTGGTAAGCTTTGCAAAGTACACCAGCATACGCAGCGACATAGCGGTTCTTCCGTTTTCTACATTACAAATGTATCCGGGAGTAGCATCTAATGCCTTGGCGACCTGCTCCTGTGTCAGATTATTGTCGATTCTGATTTGTCTGATTTTCTTTGCAAGATTTACATCTGTGTTTGATCTCATATTCATTCCCTCATCTTTCGAAAAATATTCCAAAACTATCTGAATTATATTATAACTATATCAGAAATGCAATAAAAAAATGATAAAAAATAAAAGATTGATTTGATAATACTTTTACATGAAAAAACGTGAATTGTGAAACAATATGTGGTAAAATGGTCATGTACGCAATGATAAGCAATCAAGGATTCGCACATAATAACATATCAGATAAATTTGTGGGAAGGAAGGTATTTCTATGATTCATGTTTGGAAAGATATTAGACAGAACTATTCTGTTTCGTCATTTATTACTCTGCTTCTTGGAATTGTTTTGATTATCTGGCCTGATTTATCAGGTGCCATTATGTGTTATATGATGGGCGGAGCCTTAATTCTTATGGGAGCTATTCAGCTGCTCATCTATATAAGAGGCAATAAGAAGGAAATGTATAGCAGATTCAAGCTGACGATGGGTATGCTTCTTGCGATTTTAGGTATTTGGATCTGTATGAAGCCGGAAATTGTATTAGGACTTGTTCCCATTGTGCTTGGCATAGTCCTCATTGCACATGCAATACAGGATGTTAGTCTTGTTATGGAGATGAAGCGTGCGGGCGTAGAAAAATGGTGGGTATCTGTATTTGTGGTACTGGTCACCTTTGTACTTGGCGTTTTTCTTGTTCTGCATCCGTTGCTGGTGTTTGAAATGGCATTGATGTACGTTGGAATCGGATTGATTTATAATGGTATTTCGGATTTGGCACTTGTTATTTTTGCCGGTTTCAGTGTAAGAGCGGCAGACGCGCGTGTCAGGAATTTTACAGGCGCATTGGAAGATAAGGGTGCAGAATAACCATAAACTTTGGTAATAAAGTTGTTTGTAATGAAAAAATGATATATACTTATGCATATAAAAAGGAGGGAATTCCCATGATAAGAATCGGTTTTTTAACTAGTGGCGGTGATTGTCAGGCGCTTAATGCGGCAATGCGTGGTGTAGCAAAGGGATTGCTCAATTCAGGAGAAGAGGTTGAGCTTTTTGGTTTTCTTGATGGTTATAAGGGATTAATCTACGGAAAATACAGAATGTTAGAGGCATCTGATTTTTCGGGTATTTTAACAAAGGGCGGTACGATTCTGGGGAGCTCCAGAATGCCGTTTAAGAATATGCGTGACCCGGATGAGAATGGTCTTGATAAGGTTGAGGCGATGAAGCACAATTATCACAAGCTGAATCTGAATTGCCTTGTGATTCTTGGCGGAAACGGAACGCATAAGACAGCCAATCTGTTAAGAGAGGAAGGACTGAATGTGGTAACGCTTCCTAAGACAATTGATAATGATCTTTGGGGAACAGACATGACCTTTGGCTTCCAGAGTGCTGTTGATATCGCAACACAGTGTATCGACCAGATTCATACAACAGCGGCTTCGCACGGACGAGTATTTATTGTTGAGGTTATGGGACACAAGGTTGGTTTCCTGACTCTGAATGCAGGTATGGCAGGCGGTGCGGATATTATTCTGATTCCTGAGATTCCATACGATATTGATAAGGTTATTGAGGCGATTAAAAAGCGTTCTGAGCGTGGCAGCAGATTTACGATTCTTGCCGTTGCTGAGGGTGCTGTCTCCAAGGATATGGCTAAGCTTTCCAAGAAGGAATACAAGAAGGCGATGGAGAATTACAGGTATCCGAGTGTTTCTTATGAAATTGCGGACCAGATTACCAAGAAATCGGGTATGGAGGTTCGTGTTACCGTTCCGGGACATACACAAAGAGGCGGAAGCCCGGATTCCTATGACAGAGTATTTGCCAGCCGTTTAGGTGCAGAGGCAGCTAAGCTCATTTTAAAGGGCGAGTACGGTTACATGGTAGGCTATGTGAACAGAGAAATCGTGAAGGTTCCGTTAGAGGATGTAGCAGGAAAGCTTAAGATGGTTGATCCGAATTCTTCCATCGTGGAGGAAGCAAAGATGTTAGGCATCAGCTTTGGTGATTAAGAGTAGTAAAAAAGAGGTAACCGTTCGGGAAGGTGCTGAATAGTTACAAAAGAGTTAAATAGATGAAAAAGGCGGGCAGGATAACTTACAGACAACAGAAGGCTTCATGCCTTCCGGTCTGTGGGTTGTCCTCTTTCTTTTTAAGGATTGGAGTAGGTTATGTCGTATACGGCATTATATAGAAAGTTTCGTCCCGATCAGTTCGAGGATGTAAAGGGACAGGATCATATTGTTACAACATTAAGAAATCAGATTATGGCAGACCGTATCGGTCATGCATACTTATTTACGGGGACAAGAGGAACGGGTAAAACCACGATTGCAAAGCTTTTTGCGAAGTCGGTTAACTGCGAAAGCCCGGTAAACGGAAGTCCTTGCGGACATTGCAGAAGCTGTCAGACCATAGCGGCGGGAGCAAGTGTTAACGTAATTGAGATTGACGCGGCATCCAATAATGGTGTTGACAACATCCGTGAGATTATAGATGAGGTATCTTATTCACCGGTTGAGGGAAAGTACAAGGTGTATATCATAGATGAGGTGCATATGCTTTCCATAGGAGCCTTCAATGCGCTTCTTAAGACCTTGGAGGAGCCGCCTTCCTATGTTATTTTCATTCTGGCAACGACAGAGGTGCATAAGATTCCGATTACCATTTTATCAAGATGTCAGAGATACGATTTTAAGAGAATTAACATAGAAACCATAGCGGACCGTCTGCGTGATCTCATGCAACAGGAGCAGATCGCAGTGGAGGAAAAAGCATTAAAATACATTGCAAAAACAGCGGACGGTTCCATGCGAGATGCGTTGAGTCTGCTCGATCAGTGTATTGCCTTTCATTTTGGCGAGGAGCTTACCTACGATAAGGTGTTAGATGTGCTCGGTGCCGTGGATACAGGCGTATTCAGCAAGCTTTTGGAGCTGATTGCGGCGCATGATATTCCCGGATGTATCTCGCTCTTGGAGCAGGTAGTGATGCAGGGCCGCGAGCTGTCACAGTTTGTGACGGATGTAACCTGGTATCTGAGAAACCTGTTATTGGTAAAAACCTCAGATGCAGAAATAGAGGATGTTATCGATGTTTCCAGTGATAATCTGGCGCGACTCAGAGAAGAAGCGCAAAGCATGGAAGCGGAAACAATCATGCGCTACATCCGTATTTTTTCCGAGCTCTCCGGTCAGGTCAAGTATGCAACACAAAAAAGAATCCTGATTGAAATGACCCTGATTAAGCTTTGCAAGCCTGCGATGGAAACGACAAATGATGCTGTTGTAGCAAGAATTCAGGATTTAGAAGAAAAAATGGAAAAAGGGATTGTCCAAACCGTTCCGATTGCGATACAATCAACAGAGGCTGTAGTGAAGGAGAAGCCGCCAATGCCCAAGGCTATTCCGGATGAGATTAAGGAAGTGGTCAGCAACTGGTATGCGATTGTGGCACAGGCTACTCCGCCGTTAAAGGTGTATTTAAAAAATGCTAAGCTGAGTCTCGGTGGAGATAACAGTCTTCTCGTGGTCGTGGAGGACGGACTTGCGTATGATTATTTATGCGAGCCGGAAAACCTTGCACGGGTAGAGGACATGGTATCAAATCATATCGAAAAAGAGGTCAAAGTGCGTGTACAGCGCGTGGAGCAGGGACACCGCTTTGAAGAGAGCTTCTGTGATTTGTCGGAAGTGATTAACATGGATATTGAATATGTAGAAGAATAAGGA
>CAYLWP010000077.1:0-11581 GCA_964387365.1 uncultured Roseburia sp.
AACATATCATATTTATGTTCATTCCAAAGCTTCTCAAAGGTTCGTCCTTGTTCCTCCGGTTGATTATCCGATAAAACCTCTATGTACCACGCTTCATCATCCTGAATCAGAATTTGTCTCGCAAATACCCCTGCATGTTGTATTCCTGTAATATAATCCGCTTCCGTATTATAAAACGCGCATCCATATTGCACTGCCTTTCCGTTCTCATTTTTGATTATTGTATACGAATTACCACTCTTAATCACTATTTTTTCATTTGGAACAGAAACCAAAGGCTCTAAATATTTTGCTTGATTTGGTTTAATCTTATCTTCATATTCCTGTCTATAACTTTCAACCATATCATAATTACCCACATCATATTGTGATTCTTTCGTTTGATTTACATCAGCGACTTCATTTGATTGCTCAGGCTTCTCTTCTGTAATGCTTTCTTTTGCTTCACTTTTTATTTCTTCCTGTGCATTTACTGCATAATCTCCATTTATCTTGTCTACTGCATCCTTCTTTGCACAGCCTCCTATAAAACAAAGAGTGAGTCCTATCATACATATGTATTTTACTTTTCTTTTCATATCCTTTTTCCTACCTTTCCCATAATCCGGTCCGCACTTGTTGACTTAAAGTTACCTTTCCGATATTTAATACGTCAAACGGAATTTCAACATCATAAGATACGGTAAGCATCAAATCTTTTTGCTCCGGATTCACATAAATTACTGACTGCGAAAAATCTATGTTGCTAATTGCATACGAATTCAGATGCTCTGCATCAGCCACATAATTTGTAAATACATACTCTATAGTTCCTGCTACATCTCCTCCATTCCACATACTCCTGACCGAAAGATTGCCTTCTTTCAATCCAAGTACCGTCTTTATAACTGTGTTAGTCACATGATTATGTTCTTCAAGCTTACTGCTATAGCTGCTAAAGACCACATTTTTAGCAGCTTCATACGCACAATGTGTCATATAAGCCTGCGCTCTATAAATTCTGCCAAATCCTAAGACAAACAGGATAAAAAACATCATAGCTGTAATTACTATGGTAAATCTGCTGTGATATTAATGCTCTTTGCTCTATGGAAACGTAAACGTTTTTTAACTGTTGCTCGATTAGTTGTTCTATGGCTTCTTCCAGTTCTGTATCTCCCATTTCATTCAGGTTGAAGTTATCATAAATATAGAACTTGGTATCTTTTATAAAACTTTGCATTTCCACATCTGTCATCTTACTTTTCTCCACCTTTTTACAGTCTGAACTCAAATACCTCATCTGCAAGCTTGATTACCATATAATCTTCCAGTTTCTGCAATTGGCTACTTGGTATTTGCTTGGTATTCAGGAAGGTATGATTCAATGAGTTGTTATCAATAATGTAAAATCCATCTTCCTTCTTATGAATATCTGCGTGACTTCTGCTGACTGCCGAATTATCTGAAATGCAATAATCAACATAGCCTCTTTCTTTTCCAATGCGGAAAAGATTTTTATTTATTTCTACTTTTTCGTTTGTTTTTCTACGAATCAAATACGGATTTCTTTGACTCTGCGTCGCATTATTTACTGAAGATAATACTGTTGTTGCGCCCGCATTGTCTGCACCGAGTACTACGGTTTCTCCAAAATTACCGGCTCCTGCATTCGCATATGGCACTGTTGCAGACTGCTGTGGCATCACCGGTTGTGCTGACATATATGGTTGCGCTGAAACTGATGACATAGGTGCTCCCATTACCGGTTGCTGCATATTAGGTGCAGTTGCCGCTTTCAATGCCTGAGGCATCGCTATATTCTCACCATTATCTCTGCCCGGAATTGCCATTCCCGGTGCAATTGGTATACTTGTACTCTTTTCTTTTTTGGATTTTTTATCAGCCTTAGCCCGTTTTAAAGGTTTTTCTTTTTGGGGCTTAGAATCCCATAAAGAAAATATACCTTTTTTCTTTTTTGAATCCTTTGCCATCATTGCATCAGATACCGGCGTAGGATTCTGTACTACCGGTCCTCTGTAAGGCTCCTGACTCATCTTCTGTATCTGCGGTGTCTGTTGCACGGGTTCCGGTATTGGCTGTGGCATTGTCGGTTGTACCTGAGAATGTGCTACTATCGGCTGTGGAGTCACATAAGGCTGTTCTTCCGGCTGTTTTTGTATTTCTACCGGTGCACCTTTTAGCAAAGATACTGTATAATTTTTTAATTCAGTCACTGATAGCTTTTCTGTTCGATTTAGGTAACTGATTAATAATGTTACATAATTATCCTGCTCGTTCGAGTCAAACTCGGTATTCATAATCAGACTTTTCACGAAATATCGTAGGTCTAATTTTTTTTCTTTATATATAATCGGATAATAAATTAAGTCTGTACGGAGTGTTCCTACGTTGACATAAATTTCATTTTCATCAAGCAGAAGCATCTCTGGATCTAACATATAATCCTCGATATTTTCTATTGCACTTAAAACATTCTGTAAAACAGTTAAAAATCTTCTTTTATTCACCTTATCCATAAAATATTGTCTTAATGGAATCTGTGAAGAAATGTTATAACGAATATACTTTCTGTTATCTATCTGTATACTTGATACAGGACATAGTCCCTCAATTTTATTGTTCAGCAGCATGCCCAGACTGGCCGTATCTAATTGTGTTTCTGCTGATATTTCACATACTCTAAAAGTCTCTAAGCCTTGTGTTTCTGTTGAAAAACTATACATTTTTAACCTCCGTACTAATTATCTATCTTCCTATATTCTCCCAAAATGGCATATTTGCTATTTCTTGTGCTATCTTCTTTTCATCAGCACCCTCATATTTAGGGATTCCACCAACTACCGGGATTCCTATTGCTTCTGAACGAACTCCATATCTGCTATGAAATCTGTTGTACAAAAGGCTGCTTTTTGATAGCAATCTGGCATCCTTTTGTCCATCCCAAATTGCCAATCCGGTTCGTAAGTGTTCCATCTTCTTTTCACTTGTCTTACTTCCGTCGGAAACAAGTAAGATATTATCCGCATAATCGCACATGAAGAAACCTGTTTCATTAAATTCGAGAAATGCATCAATAACGATATATTCAAAACTTCCTATTGCACTTATTTCTTTAAGTAATAACTGTACATCTTCCCTAGTTAATTCATTCATATCAAACACAGTTTTACATGGTTTAAAGAAATACACTCCTGAATTATCCTTTTGTGCAATATTTTCTACACGTGAAATCAGGTTATTCTTTTTGGTTTTTAATGTATAAATAACGTCACTAAATGTAACTTCTCCTTCGCTTTGGAAAAACATATCCGTTATCGCATTCTTCTCAAGTGATATATACAAAACCTTATTTCCTGCCTGTGCAAAATGTCTTGCTGCCGCAACGGCTACTGTGGATGCGCCGACGCCTCCCTGTGCTGCTGTGACATACAATACTTTTGTGATATTACCTAGTACGTTTTTCTTTGTATAATGTGTAACTTCACGCTCAAGGCACAAATCCATGATTTGTTTTAATAAAATTTCATGTTTCTGAAATTTGCATATTGCCGGAAAATCTTCTACCTTATCAATATCATTTTGTCCGACAAAGTATGCCGCCGGGATATCCTTAGGGATATCCTGCGGCGCTATCATTCCTTCTGCAAAAAGGACAAGGTCGAAACGATTGGATTCTTTTCCTTTTTCATAGGTGTCAACACCTGAATAAGAATATATAGCAAGTCTGTCTGCATATTTTTCTCCAAAAAGTCTGCACATTCTGCCAAGATATAGTTCATCACTATCTACAACTGCAACTTTGTATTTCATTTCTACCTGTCCTTTCCCATTTCATTACTTATTTTGTCTTTGCAATTTTTAATTTCTTTCTTCTTCTGAAGAATACTCCTGTTCCGGCAGCTGCTGCCACTCCGGCTCCTGCTGCAACGGTTCCTGCCACTGCTACTTTGTTGTTAATGTAGCGGATCCAGGCATTTGTTGTAATCATAAAGCTTGTTGCTACTTCCTCATCCTGCATGGTAGTGATATCATTGCCGGCAACATCAAGTGCATAATACTCAATGTGAAGCTTCTTATCACTGCTTGGAAGTGTCAGTGCTACAACGTCACCTTCTGCTGCCGCAAGCTCCATGTAGTTATAGGTCTCTAATACATTTCCGTCTTCGTCTACAAGCTTGAAGGTTGCTTCCTGAAGCTTGAAGTTATCGGATACGTATACGTTAACATCCTTTGTTTCTTCGGTGTAAAGCTCGCCTGCTTCCACGCCATCGATTACTACGGTCGGTGCTGAATTATCAACCACAAAGGTAAGCTCTGCTTCCTTTTCTGTCAGAGTGTTATTTACTTCATTTCCTGCCTTATCCCTGGAGTAGAACATGATGTTATAGATACCTTCCTGTGCAAAGGATTCTCTGTAAATGGTATACTCATACTCGTAACCAACCTCATCATTTCCTTCTACTCTTGTTGAGAAGTAAACCGCATCCTCATCCATGGTTTCCGGTCTGCTGTTTACCTTTACGCCGTTAACTGCCTGACCGTTTCGTGTTACAAAAAGATTAAACTCTTCTACTGTGTTAACGTTCATTTCAAAAATCTGCAGATCCTGCATATCCATATGTCTTACATATGCTGTCTCCACAAGTGCGGAAATCTGGCTTAAATCGTAAACGGAACCGTTTCTGTTCAAGGAGAAACGATAGCTGAGTGTGCTCTCATTTCCTGCCATATCAGTTGCGATTGCAGTTAATGTATAAATCTCATCCGGCTGTTCGTTTACATTGGTAAGTGTATAGCTGTATCCGCCGTTTCGTATTGCTGACTCGTGAAGTACTGCAATATGCTGTCCCTTGCTGTTTTCCAGAATCAGCTGTACGCCTTCAAAGTCATAGTTGTTATCTGTTACTGTTACAACAGGGATTACCTCGCCTGCATTTGCTGACTTATCCTCTACACCGCTTATGTGAATAACCGGAGAATTCATATCGATATAGAACTCTTCCTGTGTAAAGGCATCCATCACATTTCCTGCAAGGTCTGTGTAATTTACGGTATAGCTGTAATGTACTTCCTGGTCGAATCTGATTGTTGTTGTATGTACGTCACCGTTATGTGACCATCCGCCTAATGCGGCATTTGGTGTAATCGTTGCTACGAAATCTCTTTCGTTAAAGTTATGCTCTGTTACGGTAACGGTTGCCGTTCTTGCCTGACTGTAATAATTTGCCTTCCAGGCATCGTTGTTGTCGTAAGTAACTGTTACTACCGGCTTAGTCTGGTCAATAGTGAAAACATCTGTTACCTGCTTCTCTGATTCATTTCCTGCAAGGTCCGTACACCATACTTCAAAGGAATAATCACCGTCCTGTGCAAAGGTAATATAGGTTGAATGAATATTTCCTTCTGACTCTGTCCAACTGCTTACCGCAGGAGTCAGAGTTTTGTCCTCTGCGCCATCCTTATAGATAACGAAGTTTACCTGACTTGGGTCAAAGTTAAGCTCCTTGATATCAATTCTTGCTACTCGGTTGCTGTTATAATAGGTTTCATTTAATGCGTTGTTGTTATCAAAAGTAATATCAATCTGTGGCTTGGTTACGTCAATCTGAAGCTCCTGTGTAATGGTGCTTATATTACCTGCGTAGTCTGTTGCCGTTACCTTGATGAAAGCATTATTACTTTCATTGTTTGCTGCATTGATAACAATGTTGTCTGTTGCAAAAGAATGATTCTTTGTAATAGCCTCCCATGAAAGTGCTGATGGCTGGCTTTCAAATACTGTGATATCTGATTCTGTATTCTGATTGTCTCTTCCTAACGTATAAGTTACACTCTTCAGACCGGAATAGTCATCATTTGCCGGTGCATCTTCCACATTAAGGCTTACTGCAACATCTTTATTGAAAAATCCCGCACTGTTCTTTCCCTTTGTAACAATGGAAATATCCTGCTTACTGCCGCCTGTCGGCTTCTGGTCATCTACTACGATACCATTTGTCCATGCTTCTGACTTATTACCTGCTCCGTCGACTGCACACAGATATACAAATCCTCTGGTACATGGTTCTATACTTAAGGAATCCTTACTATTTCCGGAAGAAAGCTCTGCTCTTCCACCCTGCTCCTTGGTAAGTCCCATATAGAAGTTCTGCTTCTTACTGATTCCGTACTCTGCTCCTGCATCAACCTTTACTCCGCTTTTGGTGAACAAGGTATATGCACTGCTTTCGCTGCTGTCAAGATATACCTTCTGTGAACCTCCGTTATAAGAAGCTGTCATATTCTGTGGCTCGATAAAGTCTGCTTTGATCTCATAGGTTGTTATATCTGATTTGTTACCTGCTGCATCCTCAACATATACAGTAATCATGTTGATACTGTCTGTATTAATATCGATATAGCCCTGCTCCTTGAGATTAACTTCTTCTGTCGGATTCTCATAATCGGAAACTTCTGTCACTTCTCCTGTTTCTTCGTCAAAGATACCCTTGTAGAAGCGCTTTGTGATTTCCGTAAACTCTTTTTCCTCTGCGTCCTTGGTGCCAAATGTATACACAAGTCCTACTGCCGGTGCATAGTTTGCTGCATCATAAGCCGGGTATTCAAAGGAAATTCTTACATCTCCTGTTTCCTTATTGTACCAACCGGTTGTTGCATCGCTCTTGTTGTCTGCAAATACCTTGGCTACCTCCGGCTTTTCCTGCCAGATTCTTACCTCGTCTTTATTATGAATACTGTCGTCCTGTGTTGTTACAAGTCCTGCATTAGACTCTGCTCTTACATAGAGCGTACCGTTCATCTGAACAGCCGTTTCCTCATCGGCAAGGAGCTGCACCTGTGCTGTACCATCCTCCTCGTAGATTAAGGTTCCTTCTAAGGTCTGCTGGATATCCTCCCATTTTCTGCCAAGCACAACCTTAAAGAACTGCTCTTCACCCTCACCGATTCCGCTAATCTTATTCCAGATTGCAGTGTCGAGAGTTGTCTTACTTCCTCTTGGAATATAGGTGTATTCGAAGCTATGGATTCCGGATACCTGTGTTACTCCATCTTCCAGTGAAACTCTGTACTGTAACTGATTATTGGTCCATTCTCCGTTATAGCCTGTTTCATTTCTTTCATCATCAATCGGAACTGCAATCACTACCGGATTCACTTTATCGATGCATACTACTCTGTTATATACAGCAACATTTTCACTTTCATGTCCAAGATAATCTACAACCTTAAGGAAAACTTTTCCGTATGTCTTGTCCTCGGATAATGTAATGCTGTAACGGTCATTGTATCTGTCTGCTAAATCAACCTTCTTAACTAATTCCCATTCTCCGTCACCATACTTGACATAGAGCTCCTTAATACCTGCTCCGGCATCTACCTTCTGTCCGCTTCCCTGAGTATTTCCTGCATAAGCTGTCAGTACGATTTCTTTTGAGAAGTAACTGATTTCGTTGGTTGAATGTACACTTGGCTCGATGTCTGATACGATAGCTGTATTCCATGACGGATTTGTCAGGTCAACTGCAATGCCGTTTAATGTTTCATAGGTTCCTTCTCTTCCGACGATATCGCAGCTTCTGATTTTTGTTTCTGTATCGCAGAAGAAGAAAGTATAGTCTGTTGGCATTGATTCCTTAATAACAAATTCACTGACAGGCACGCGCGTCCATGTCTTCTGACCGTCTGTACTGTATTCAATCTCGTCGTAAAGATTTCCCTCTCCTAAGGTAAGTGTAACTGCCTCTTTATACCATTTTTCTTCCTTATCACCTGTATGAATTACAGTATCCGGCTTTTTCACGGAATAAGAAATATTCGATGGTGACACTACCTTCACGGTAAAGGTAACCGTTTTCTTTTCATAAACATCATACTTTGCGTCACTTGGGTCATCAGCCGTGATGGTAATCGTTGCCGTACCGGCAGAATTAGTTCTGTAATGTCCTTCCTCGTCTAAAATCTCGACAACCGCAGCATTATCGGAAGTAATGGTATAAGCAATTGCCGAATTATCTTCCGCATCGCCTAAAACAGTATACTTAAGCTGATTGCCTGTTTCTGTATTGCCTTCCTTATTGATGTTGTTATATTCAACTACTAATTCGTTGTTTTCATTTAAATTGATTTTAGAGATATTAATATCAATCTCTGTCGGACGAATTTCGAATGGTCCGTAAGCTTCCATAAGGCTCTCATAGTATACAAAGCCCTTCGCATTTTCAATCTTTTGATAGTCTGCTGTTGCACGAATACTGTATTCACTGTAACTGTCCAGCTTCTTAATCTGGTCTTTTGTAACTTCATAAGTGAAGATTGCTTCTCCATTTTCATATTTTGAGCCTCTTCTGTTTGCTGCTAAGGTTTTTCCGCTTGCTGCCCCCGTAGAAAAATACTCTAACTTAAAGTCGATATTCTTATGGTCATTCTTCAATAAGTCACAGTTGATATCTGATTTCATTCTGACATCAACATACATTGTCTTAGTCTTCCAAAACAGGAATCCGCTTTCCTTTTCACGAACAGTCACACTACCCGTTACTGCTACCTTCTTAGTTTTTATCTCATAGACCTTAAACTCTTCATCATAAATGGTTCCGTTTCCGGAATGCTTCATTGTAACGTAGAAGGTTTCATCTCCTGACAATTTTTGTCCTGTTACTACGAAACCATCCTTCGCATTTCCTTCAATCTTCAGATTTCCGGAATCTTTCTCAACACCGTCTTTGTCGGATTCATAACAGGTTATTTCACCTACCGCAACACCTTTCGTCTGTGAAAAGGTAATTGACTCATCATATTCATAAATATCCTTAGCCGGATTAGGTGCATATTCTATATCCTGTGGGCGAATATCAATTGTTTTTGACACCTTTGCTGTTACGTTATCGCCTGATTTGATATAAAAACTATACTCACCCTTGCTGGTAACTTCCTGATTTCCTGTCTTTTCGTATGTCACGGATTTACCATTGGACTCCATTAATCCGTCAACAATACTGTTTGTATCCTTATCTGACCCGTCAAATAAATTCTCTGTTAATACCTGAACGGTATTTTTTATCTCTCTATCTTTATCTTCAAAATCCATCATTACAGCATACTGACATTGGGAAAGAGCATATTTAATTTCCTTTTTTCTCTTCTCTATTGCTACATTGTTGTCAATGCCGGTAAGGGAAATATTCAGCTTGGCAGTGTATGGGAAGATATATTTAATTACTTCCTGTCTGTCATTTGTTTCTTCTTTCACTTCTGCAAGTTCCACCGGCTGTGGAGTTACCACTACTCCGATTTTCTCAGGAACTTCGTATGATTCACTTACCAATTTCGTACTCTGTTCCGTATCATCTTTATACACGACAACCCGCCACTGGTAAGTCTTAGATTCTGTGATGTCTACTGTCCCTTTAAGGTCGACATCTTCAATCTGAAAATCCTTTGATACTTCAAAAGTGTCACAATCTAACATCTCATATGCTTCTGATGATGTCTGAATCTGCAATTCTGCTCTGTAAGCTCCTTCTACATGCTCTTCGATAGCCTCTTCTTCATCCTTATCCAAATCATCTTTTCCGATTTCTAAATCGGCAATCACCTTTGCTTCTACTGCTACCTCATAGTGTATGTTTTTGCCTTCCTTGTCACTTTTATATACAGGCTCTTTTACATCTACTTCAATCCCTTTAACAGAAACAGATACTTGGGAAAGGATTTCTGAATCATCTGAACCGTTTCTTGCTAACCCAAAGAAGGAAAATCCTTCTGTGATTGGCTCTGTTGTCTCTTCCTCAGTTGTTACCTCTTCTGTTGTGACTTCCTCTGTAACAGACTCCGTTGTCACTTCTTCTGTCTGAACCTCGGTTGCCACTTCTTCCGTTACAACCTCTGTTGTTGTCTCAGTCTGTGTTGTTTCTGTACTTTCCTCAGTCCGGTCTGTTGCATCTTCCTCTGTTGAGGCACTGCTTGCAACAACCTCCTGTGATTCTTCCGGTACCTGTTCTTCTGTGCCCGGAACAGATTCTTCCGTACTGCTTTCTGCTACTGCTGTCGGTGTCTCTTCACCGTCTGCTGCTGCTGTTCGAATCGGATATGAACTTAATACTAATGCACATATCATGACTAAACAAAAAATTCGATTTGCTGCTACGCGAATGTTCTTCTTCATTTCTTTCATACCTTTCTTTCATACTATTTACAATGTTACTTCCGTATGAATGAAGGTAATATCCATAACAATATCATCTCCGCTGTCATTCTGATTAGTAAGTACTGTTGTCTCTGTTCCAATGCTTCCTAATACTGTTGTCGAATCATACCCTTCATATTGATTATTTGTACTCTCCTGTAACAAGGCAGTTGCCTCAATTGCGTCCATTGCAATTTTTCTTGTCAGTCTTTCATTTTCAAGCAATTCATTTGTTTTATTATTTTGTATCACTATTCTGGTTGGCTCATCTTTTTTATGCCGGCCGGATACCTGTTTACCGTGTAATATCCTCCATGCCCTTTTCACCTCGAATAGAAAATAAACAACCATTGCTATAATAAGGAAAAAAATCATCAAGCCTAAAAAAATACGGGAAAGCATTATCATTTCATTTACTGTCATATTATCTTTCCTCCCTGTAGCTTGATCGTATCATCCGGTCTGCCTGGTTCATCAATGCTCTTAGGCTTTCTATTTCCCCATAAACCTTATCCGTTGCATTTTTCTCCATGGCATCCATATCTGCTGTCATTTCTTCATACACAGTAGTTATTTCTTCCCGTGTTATACCATCCTCATTGAGATACTTTGCATATTCCATGGAACGTGTTACGATTTCTTCGTATAATCGTAATGTTATCAGCTCTCGGTCCGGTGCCTCATCATTCAGTTTTTTCAGCTCCATCAGATTCTGCCAATAGGTTCCGTACATTCCTGCGTCGGTTCCCTCAACCTGCGCCGTCACAACCTTTTTATAAAAGTTGCCTATTTCAATATATATGTTACAGCGCTTGTATTCCTGCGCCTTATCCTCCATATTCTGATAATAAGCAGCGGCTGTGGTATACCACGGAACTGCCGTTGACTGTCTGCTTTCCTGATGGGAATAGTAAAACCAGTACGCATTTCCTATTGAAAAACAGATGTCTGCATAGGCTTCCGGATCTGTCTGTTCCAGATTCTGAAAATATTTTTCTGTGCTGACATTCAATTGAATCAGATTTTTTTCTTCTTCATCAGATAACATACCATCTTCTATAAAATCATCTATCAGTCCCTGATATGCTTCCTTTTTCGTGCTGTCTGTTTTTATTGCATCCAGATAATAATCTGTCTTATCTTCCTTTTGACTTGCTTTCTGTGCCGCATCAAGTAAGTATGCATATTCACTTTGCTGCTGATTTCTGGCTGCTACCATGGTTCCTATGGAAAGCGCCCCGCAAAGTATTACCATAACAATCAGAAAAGCAAACATACCTACCGTTCGCTTATATCGCCGAATCATTGGTACATCCAAATCCTTATAATTCTGAAGCGCATACATCAGTTCTTCAGCTGACTGATATCTGTCTTCCGGATTCTTCTGTGTAC
>CAYLWP010000078.1:0-11471 GCA_964387365.1 uncultured Roseburia sp.
ATATAATCATAAAGTTTTCCGATGTTATGCGGATTTGTATGCATTTTGTCACATAAGCCATGCCGACCACTCGCAACTAAAGTTGCTCGTTGTCGTGGCGTTCGCCGTATACAGCTTCATTTGAATATGTCTGCCTGTGAGCAAGCTCCCACAGCCAATTCAAACGAAGCTGTGCATGGCTCACTTTAACGCACAAAAAATGCACCCATTCACATGAATGGGTGCACTCCGCATGCATTATAAAACGACGTAGGAATTCATATCCTGTCAATTATTTATTCAACTGACGCTTTAAAGCTTCTACTTCTTCAAATACAACATCATTTAATACCTTGATATATGTTCCCTTCATACCTGATGAACGAGACTCAATAACTCCGGCACTTTCGAACTTACGAAGAGCATTTACGATAACGCTTCTTGTAATTCCTACTCTGTCCGCAATCTTACTTGCAACGAGGATACCCTCTGTACCGTTTAATTCATCGAAGATATGAGTAATGGCTTCCATCTCAGAGAAAGATAATGTAGAAATTGCAGACTTAACAACTGCTACCTTTCTGTTCTCCTCAGCACTTTCTTCGCTTACTGCACGAAGCATTTCAAGCCCAACTACTGTTGTGCCGTACTCGCAAAGGATGATATCATCAATATCATACTGCTCATTGCACTTGTAGATAAACAGTGTACCAAGACGCTCGCCTGCGATTTCAATCGGAGCGATTGTAGCCTGATACTTACGGATATCAGGGCTTTCAAATCCTAATGTTGCAAGGTTTACATTTTCCTTGGTAGAAAGAATTGCTAAAAGTCTTTCATTTAACATAGGATCGATAAATCCACCTACATTATCCTCTACAAGTTCCTTTAACTCCTCTACCTTTTCGCAGTTACCAACACCTAAAACCTTACCTTTTTTACTGATAACCAGTACGTTAGATTCCACGATATCACGCATTACCTTGCAGATATCATTGAATACTACCTTGCTGGAATTATTATTGTGTAAAAGTTTTCCAATCTTTCTTGTTTTGTCTAACAATTGTACGCTACTCATAACAAACCTCCATGTTCTTTTGCAGACATATTAAAATGTTCCGCAATTGCTTATATTGGGAATTTTAACACACGTTTACTAATTTTTCAATAGCCCAAACCGATATTTCAAGATTACTCACACTTTTATCAGAATTGGCCAATAATTCATGGTTGTCGTGAAAATTGCGCAAATAAAAACTATTTGTTTTTTATGTTACCACATTCCTCATTGGTACATACCAGCTTGTTGCCCTTAATCAGCATCAGGCTGCCACATTTCTCACATTTTTCTTCTGATGGTCGCTGCCATACCATGAAATCACATTCCGGATTACTCTCGCATCCGTAGTATTTTCTTCCCTTTTTGGACTTGCGAACAACGATATCCTTACTGCACTTTGGACAAGCGACTCCGATTTTTTCAAAATATGTCTTTGTGTTACGACAATCAGGGAATCCCGGACAGGCAAGGAACTTTCCATGCGGACCATACTTGATTACCATGCGTCGTCCACACATATCACAGTCTTCGTCCGATTCCTCATCGGCAATCTTAATCTTCTCCAGCTGTGCTTCAGCGTTATTCACGGCTTCATCCAAATCAGGATAGAAATTAGACACTACTGTTTTCCAATCAATGGCACCCTCACCAACCTTATCAAGCAAAGCTTCCATATTGGCAGTAAAATTCACATCAACAATCGACGGAAATGCAGTCTTCATCATATTGTTTACTGCTTCACCAAGCTCAGATACATACAGGTTCTTATCTTCCTTAATGACATATCTTCTTGCCATAATGGTAGTGATGGTTGGTGCATAGGTACTTGGACGTCCGATTCCAAGCTCTTCCAATGCGCGGACAAGGGAAGCTTCCGTATAATGCGCCGGTGGCTGTGTGAAATGCTGCTTCTCATCAAACTGCTCCAGCGTAAGCTTCGTATCCTTCGTAATGTCTTTCACGATTGTGTTGAACTCTGTCTTATCATCCTCATCATCACGATAAACACTCATAAAACCGTCAAACGCAATCTTTGATGCTGCCACAGTAAATCTGTGACCGTTTGCACCTATCTTAACAGAGGTAGTTTCATATCTTGCATTCGCCATTCTGCTTGCAGCAAAACGTTTCCATATCAACTGATATAAACGGAATTGATCTCTGCTTAAGGATTCCTTTAAATCAGCCGGTGTATTACGAATATCCGTAGGGCGGATGGCTTCATGTGCATCCTGAATCTTCTGTCCATTCTTCTTCTCGGTCGTTTCCTTTGATGCATAGGCTTCACCATATACCTCTTCGATATATTGCTGCGCCATAGCTACTGCTTCATCAGATACTCTCGTCGAATCGGTACGCAGATACGTTATGATACCTACTGTGCCCGCACCCTTTATCTCGATACCTTCATACAACTGCTGTGCAAGACGCATGGTTTTTTGTGTTGAAAAATTCAAAACCTTGCTTGCTTCCTGCTGCAGTGTTGAGGTTGTAAACGGCAACGGGGCTTTCTTTACTCGTTCACCCTTTTTAACATCTGTAACTTTATACTCGGCCTGTTCTAATTCCTTCAGTATCTTATTCAGCTCTTCCTGCGAGGTAATTTCAGTCTTGCTGTCTTCAGTACCATAATACTTTGCTACCAGCGGCTTCTTTTCTCCCGGGATGGAAAATACGGCATCCAGAGTCCAATATTCCTCCGGAATAAATGCATTAATCTCATCCTCTCTGTCACAGATAATACGCAATGCTACCGACTGCACACGACCTGCGCTTAAGCCTCTCTTAATCTTATCCCATAGAAGCGGTGAAATACGATATCCCACCATTCTGTCGAGCACTCTTCTTGCCTGCTGTGCATCAACAAGGTTCATGTCTATCTCTCTTGCATTCTTTAAGGATTCCTTCACCGCATTTTTTGTAATCTCATTAAATGTAATACGGTATACCTTCTTGTCCGCAAGCTTCAAAGCCTCTTCCAAATGCCATGAAATAGCTTCTCCCTCACGGTCAGGGTCGGTTGCAAGATAGATTTTTTCAGCTTTTTTTACTTCCTTGCGAAGCTTTGCAAGAATATCACCTTTTCCTCTGATGGTGATATACTTCGGCTCATAATCATGCTCTACATCAATGCCCATCTGGCTTTTGGGTAAATCACGCACGTGTCCGTTACTGGCTAATACTTCGTAGTTAGCCCCTAAAAATTTCTTAATCGTTTTCACTTTTGCGGGTGATTCCACTATCACTAGATACTTTGCCATTAAAGTTACCCCTTATCACATATTCATACTTACGATTCTTTTACAAATTCAGCATTTATAAGATTTTTCGTAATCGTGTTCCACTATACACCACATTTTTCCTTGTTGCAAGCAAAATTTCAGAATTTATCATATTTTTGGTTTTGTTAACCTATATTGTCCCCCCGTTCGAGATACAATTTGCTTCATTTCGAGTTCCAACAGTCCTCTGCAAATTTCCGGAATGGTATGTGTACTTTGCATTTTTCTTAGCTCAGCAATGATATCATCCTGCGTACGGGGTACGACATCAAGCACCTGAACCAATTGTTTAGACACATCGGACAATTCATACTGAAAGAGCGGTGTCTGTATCCGGCTCTGCTGCTTGTTCCACCCAAGGTCTTCTATCAGCTCCTCCGGCGTAACGGCAATGCCCGCGCCCTGTCGCAGCAGTCTGTTACAGCCCATGCTCAGCCCGTCACTGCATCTGCCCGGAATCGCATAGACCTCTCTTCCCTGTTCCAGTGCCATATCTACGGTAATCAGCGTTCCGCTTTTTTCTCTTGCTTCTACCACAAGTACAACATCCGAGAGCCCGCTGATAATTCTGTTTCTTTGCGGAAAAAAGATTGGTCTTGGCTCTGTACCCGGTATGTATTCCGAAATTACGCCACCCTTTTCTATCAGCTGATGATACAGCCTTTCATTGCTCGGCGGGTAAATCACATCCACGCCACAGCCTAAAATACCATAGGATAATCCACCGGCCTTCAGCGCGCTTCTCTGGCTGATTCCGTCAATCCCCATAGCCATACCGCTGATAATGGTAATGCCTGCCCTTGCAAGCCTGTCTGCAAAGTGCTCTGCCATGCAGCTTCCGTAATCACTGTTTCTTCTTGCTCCTATCATAGCCACTGCAGGTATCTCCGCCTTGGGCAGTTCTCCTAGATAAAAAAGTCCGACCGGTGCATCCGGAATACTCGCAAGCTTTGCCGGAAAATCTGCTGCCCCATAACAGGTAAAGCCGATTCCCTTTTTCATTACCGACTCATAAAGCGCCTTGGGACTGTACTTCTCCCTGTGCTTTTTCCACAGCACAGCCTCCTCACCGATCAGCGCCTGCAGCTGCCTGTCCGACAGTAGATAAGCTTCTCTGTAAGAGCCTGCCGCCCGCACGATTTCATGGATTTTCTTTCTCCCTACTCCGATATAAGCGCTCATCCAGCATGCATATATTTTTTCTTCTGTTTCTTCTATATTATAATACGTCATTCTGATTCCATTCCTATCTGCCATTCCAATATTTCCCATCATTCATACGATAACAGACGGCCTCGCTCAGGTGTATTTCGGTAATATCCTCTGCTCCGTCAAGATCCGCTATGGTCCTTGCCACCTTTATAATCTTATGATAGGCTCTTGCAGACAGCTTCATAACCCGGAATACCTGTTCCATCATCTCCTGTTCCCTTGTACCAAGTGCACAGTACTCTCTGATATCTCCTGCGCCAAGCT
Source organism: uncultured Roseburia sp. (assembly GCA_964387365.1). Taxonomy (GTDB): domain Bacteria; phylum Bacillota; class Clostridia; order Lachnospirales; family Lachnospiraceae; genus COE1. The sequence continues at coordinate 4,798 of CAYLWP010000078.1, forward strand.
CTGCATTGAAACGGTAACGCGTTCCCCGGTATCTGCTTTCCTGCCTGCTGCGTGCCTCCATCACCCTTGCCTTGATGTCCTTTGTACTTTCATTTTTCATATTGGCAGAAAGCTGTTTGATATCGACTCTGGGCGCTTCAATTGTCACATCAATCCGGTCAAGAATAGGTCCCGAAATCCGATTCAGATATCGTTTTACCTCATTTTCGGAACAGGTACACTTATTTCTGTCAGGGAAAAATCCGCACGGACACGGATTCATTGCCGCAACCAGCATAAAATCAGCCGGATAAACAAAGCTTCCATAGGTTCTTGCGATATGAATTTTCTTATCTTCCAGGGGTTGTCTTAAGATTTCCAGAGCATTTCTTCGAAATTCTGGAAGTTCATCCATGAATAAGACGCCTCGATGGGCTAGTGATATGACTCCCGGATGCGGTATTCTTCCGCCACCGGCGAGTGCCTGTTCTGATATCGTATGATGCGGACCCAGAAACGGTCTTTTTGTCATAAGTGCCTTTTTTTCATCAAGCATTCCCGCAACACTGTATATGGTCGATACTTCCAGACTTTCCTCCACGGTCAGGTCAGGAAGGATTCCCGGAATACGCTTTGCAATCATTGTTTTTCCGGAGCCGGGCGGACCAATCATCAGTACATGGTGAAAGCCTGCCGCCGCAATCTCAACCGCCCGCTTTACGCTCTCCTGACCGTTGATATCTGCAAAGTCCTCCTCGGATTCGTTCTCCTCCTCAGTGCCGTCCGGTATATTTCTTTTTGCCGGTGGTATCATAAGCTGTTTTTCCAACTCACTTTTCCCGAGATATGCTATCGTTTCCTCGAGACTTGTCACTCCGATAATCTCGATTCCGTCAATAATTGCGCCTTCCCTGACATTTGCCTTGGGAATCACGCACCTCTTCAGGCCGCTTTGCCCGGCCTTTCCTGCAATCGGCAGGATACCCTTGACCGGCTGCACTCTGCCGTCAAGTCCCAGCTCTCCGACAATCAGTGTATCCTTTATATATTCGTCAGGAATATATCCCAGTGACACCAGTACGCCGATAGCAATGGGAAGATCATAGGAGGCACCCTCTTTTCTCATATCCGCCGGTGAAATACTGATCGTAATTCTTTTTGCAGGTATTTCAATTCCGGTATTTTTCAATGCCACCTTGACTCGTTCCCTTGCCTCACGCACCTCGTTGCTTAACTGCCCGACCATTTCAAATCCGGGCATTCCGTTTGATACATCGACCTCGACAAAAGCAAGCAGACTTTCTATCCCGCTGATTGCTCCTGTTACTACTTTGCTGTACATATATGCTATTTCTCCTTTGCTTTTTATTCCCTCTTTATAGCATATATATCCGCCGTTCTCAATTCAAATGTAATAATTCGGTCGTGAAATGTAATAATTCGTTAGTTTCAGTCTTTTTTGCTTTTTTTCAGAGATTAGCTGCAGGAAGCTTCTATTTCCGTGAAAAAGCAACCTTCAGCTTCTCTAATGCCTTCTTCTCAATTCTGGAAACATAGCTTCTTGATATCCCCTGCATTTTTCCGATTTCACGCTGTGTCATTTCCTTTTCCGTGCCCAGGCCATAGCGCAAGCGGATAATTTCTTTTTCTCTGTCGCTTAACACCTTATCTATGTATACGGAAAGCTTGCCGATTTTCTCATGATTATCCAGGCTTTCGACGATGTCCGCCTGTTCCTGCACGCATACATCAAGCAAATTAATCTCATTTCCCTCTTTATCCGTACCAATCGGCTCATATAAGGATATTTCCCGCGTTGACTTTTTCTTTGCACGAAACATCATCAGTAGTTCATTATTAATACATTTTGCAGCATAGGTCCCCAGTCTGTTCCCCTTCTCCGGACGAAAGGTTGCAATCGCTTTGATTAAGCCTATCGTCCCGATGGAAATAAGATCCTCCATGTCTTCCCCGGTTCCGGCATATTTTTTCGCTACATGTGCCACCAGACGAAGATTTCTTTCTATCAGAATCCGACGTGCCTCCTGCGCCGCCTCCATGTCCTCACCATACATGATACTGAGATATCCGGTTTCTTCCTGAGCTGTTAATGGCTGTTGAAAGGTTTTCAAGGAATTCCTCCCGGACCTGTTTCTATTATTCTATGAAAAGAACTCCCTTTCTGTGCCTTTCCACTTTTTATTATTCTTCTACATCATCGATAAGAAAATCTGCTAAAATCACATTACTCACATCAATTCCTTTATCTGTAAGACTAAGATTATCCCCTTTTTGCTGCAAATACCCTTCCTTTATCCACTTGTCAATAACCACTCCATAGACCTCCTGCATGGTTTTTCCAAACTTCTGATAAAATCCATACGCAGAAACGCCCTGCATCATACGCAGCCCAAGAAACATATACTCTTCCATACATTCCTGCCTGGAAAGGCTTTGCATATTTTCTTTTCTCTGTGTATCCGATGCAAGATAGGTTGGCATATCCGTAGTATTGTTCCAACGCCTGTCTGCCACCATAGAAGACGCTCCAAGGCCGAAGCCTACATATGCCTTCCTCGTCCAGTAAATCGTGTTATGACGGCTCTCAAAGCCTTTCAGGGCATAATTAGATATCTCATATCGTTCATAGCCATGCACACGCAAAAGTTCCTTGGTACGCTGATACATAAGTCTGTCATCTTCTTCTGTTGGAATCTTCGGATATTGTTCGAGCCTGTCATACAGCACCGTTCCTTCCTCTATGATTAGACTATATGCAGAGATATGCTCCGGTTTTAAAGCCAGTACTTTCTGCAACGTATCCTCCCATGTTTCACAGCTTTGTCCGGGCAGTGCAGACATCAGGTCAATATTAATATTCGTAAAGCCCGCTGCTCTTGCCATTTCATAGGTTTGAAGAAAATCTTCCCATGTATGAATTCGTCCTAAAAGCTTTAATTCCTCATTCTGTGCTGATTGTAAGCCAATGCTAAGGCGGTTCACTCCTGCTGCCCGAAGCCCTTGCAGCTTCTCTAAAGTTGCCGTTCCCGGATTCATTTCTATGGTAATCTCTGCCTTGTCACTTATCTGATAATTATTTTTTAAAATGGTAAGGCATTCTGCAATTTCTTCCGCTTCCAGAATGGATGGTGTTCCTCCTCCAAAGAACACAGTCTCTATAATATAGTCTGTATAATTCCTTGCTTCCTGTTCTATTTCCTTTTTGAGTGCTTCCAAATATGTTCTTTGCTTTTCCTTCGTTGCAGGTGCTGAAAGGAAATCACAATAAACACATTTTTGCACACAAAAAGGGATGTGGATATACACACCAAGTGCCTGCATACACATCCCTCCTATCTCTATCCTTCTATATCCGCGAATTTGTGTCCTTGCACAAATTTGCAATAATATGAACAAAGTTCATATTATTTGCCATCATCCAGCTTCAGGACAGCCATAAATGCCTTCTGCGGAATCTCCACATTACCAATCTGTCTCATACGCTTCTTACCTTCCTTCTGCTTCTCCAGCAGCTTCTTCTTACGCGTGATATCACCACCGTAACACTTGGCAAGAACGTCCTTTCTCATCGCCTTAACCGTTTCTCTTGCAATAACCTTACCGCCCACTGCTGCCTGAATCGGAATCTCGAAGAGATGTCTCGGAATCTCATCCTTAAGCTTCTCGCACATTCTTCTGCCACGTTCATACGCAGACTCCTTGTGTACGATAAAAGAAAGGGCATCCACTTCCTCCTTATTAATGAGAATATCAAGCTTCACAAGCTCAGACTGCTCATAGCCCTTAATATCATAGTCAAAGGAAGCATAGCCTCTGGAGCGTGATTTCAATGCATCAAAGAAATCATAGATAATCTCATTCAACGGCAATTCATATTTTAAAATAGCTCTTGTTTCCTCAACATATTCCATGCCAAGATAACGTCCTCTACGCTCCTGACACAGCTCCATAATAGAACCGATAAACTCTGTTGTTACCATGATTTCAGCAGTAACAATGGGTTCCTCCATATAATCAATCTCAGACGGATCAGGCAGATTGGACGGATTGGTCAGCTCAATTACCTCGCCACTGGTCTTGTACACCTTATAAACAACACCCGGTGCTGTGGTAACAAGGTCAAGATTGTATTCTCTCTCCAGTCTTTCCTGAATGATTTCCAAGTGTAAAAGTCCAAGGAAACCGCAACGGAATCCGAAGCCTAACGCAATAGAGGTTTCCGGCTCATAGTGAAGAGAGGCGTCATTTAACTGCAGCTTCTCCAGCGCATCACGCAAATCTCCGTACTTGGCACCATCCGCAGGATATAATCCGCAGAATACCATGGACTGTACCTTTTTATACCCCGGAAGCGGCTCTGCACATGGTCTGTTTGCATCCGTAACGGTATCGCCGACCTGTGTATCCTTCACATTCTTAATAGATGCCGTAATATAGCCTACCATACCCGCCGACAGCTCATCACACGGAATAAACTGTCCTGCGCCAAAGTAGCCAACCTCAACAACATCAGCCATTGTTCCGGTTGCCATCATCTTAATCTTGGTTCCCTTGGCAACTCTTCCTTCCATCACGCGGCAGAAAATAATAACACCCTTATAAGAGTCATAAACCGAGTCAAAAATCAATGCCTGTAACGGACTCTGGGCATTTCCGCCCGGAGCCGGAATCTTCTGAACAATCGCCTCAAGCACTTCCTCGATACCAATGCCGTTTTTTGCGGAAATCAAAGGTGCGTCCTGTGCCTCGATGCCAATGACGTCTTCGATTTCATTTTTTACCCAGTCCGGTCTTGCACTTGGCAGGTCAATCTTATTAATAACCGGAAAAACATCAAGGTCATGATCTAAGGCAAGATATACATTGGCAAGCGTCTGTGCTTCAATACCCTGTGCCGCATCAACAACCAAAATCGCGCCGTCACACGCCGCAAGCGCTCTGCTGACCTCGTAGTTAAAGTCAACGTGTCCCGGTGTATCAATAAGATTAAATATATATTCTTCTCCATCCTCAGCCTTATAAACCGTACGAACAGTCTGTGCCTTGATGGTAATGCCTCTTTCTCTTTCCAGCTCCATATTATCAAGAACCTGATCCTGCATTTCCCTGCTGGTCAAAAGCCCTGTTTTTTCAATAATTCTGTCTGCAAGGGTAGATTTACCGTGATCTATATGTGCTACAATACAGAAATTCCTGATCTTACTCTGATCTATGTTTGCCATAATGTTCCTCCAAATCTATGTCATACGCCGTTCATTATAACATAAATTCTTTGCGATTGTCTATTGCTTGTTCTCGCCTTTTAGCACCATGGATATCATATGTGCCAGCGGTCTGCAGGCATTCATTGCCTCCTCCACCGTGTTCGTCTGAGCACCCAGCTCTACCAAAAGGCTTTTGGGTCTGTACTGGAGATTATACCGGTACCCCTTCAGATATGTTTTTCTGGTAAGTCCCGGATAATACTCATCAGCTGCAAGCTTCATCTGAAAGGCAAAGGCAAGATTCTCCTGCACATAGGAATTGGGCAGGCTTGTCAGTTCTCCACGCACTCTGGTATAGCTTAATCCGTTGAAAAACATAAATTGAGCCATGTCCTGTCCCTGTATCGTTGTAACCAGCTTTTTTCCCTCTGCGACGGCATCTCTATGTAAATCAATCACCACTTCTATAGATGGATTCTCGGCAAGCACCTGTTCTAATCCTACTGCTGCCTTTGCATAAGCATCATCACGACTCTCTACATCATACATTCCCATGTGATGCAATACATGAAAGCCGTATTCCTTGCGCAAAATGGCGCTCAGGTGCTCTCCCACTCCCATGATTGTCGTTGCAGCGTCCTGTAAATCAGAATCCGCATACCCCTCCTGAGAATGGGTATGATAGATGAGAATTTGCGGGGCATCCGCTCCCTGCTTAAGCGTTGCATCAAATCCCATCAGCTTATTATAATCCAGCTGTTCCGGACTTATCTTCGTGGTTGCATCCTCCGTGTAGAAGGTTTTTTTTACAAATTCCGCATCCTGAAGCTGTTCCGGCAGATAGGCTGCCTTTTTTTGCTGCTCCGGAACAAACCCCTGCACTGTCGCAACAGTCTGCGTTGCCTGCTCTGTCTGTGCGGTCGCTTTTTCCTGCAGCTCCTCCGGTATCTGTGTCTTAATCGTCATGGTTTCCTCCACCCTTCGATTCTCCTCAAGTACCGCTGCCGCCAGATCCTGCGGCATCTCTTCCTGCAGTCTCTGTACATTTTCCGCAAGAACCATTTGGGCCGGCCAGGTTTCCTTTGCCTGCTCCTGTCCGTAATGATGGAAGGGAATACTGTCGGCAATCCATGCAAGCATTTTTTCAACCAACGTGCCGCTTTGCTCTTCCCCTTCCCCATACAGCAAAAAAGGGTGATACAGCTCCACCGACTGCGTAGAAATCGCCTGATAGATTCCCTTTCTCACCCCCTCTTTGCCATCTCTTATATCATCTGCCGCCTGCAGGGCAAGCGGACCGAAAAGAAGAAAAAAAGAAAGTCCTATCACCATTCTTTGTTTCCCCTTTATATCTCTTTTTTCCACACTATCGCTCCTTATCCTGTTCCATATCCAGCGCGATATTGATTGCTTCGGATAAGGTAAAGCTTAACCGTTTTGTTGTCTCATCAATATTCTTTGCTGTTACAT
>CAYLWP010000079.1:0-11264 GCA_964387365.1 uncultured Roseburia sp.
ATCTATGTTAAGAATTGTTCACGTTCAACTTGTACTATTTATATTCTAGCACCAAGCAGTATTATTACGGAACAGCGAAACGGAAAAACACCGGAAGATATCATGGCAGGACTCTGTCGTTCTATTATAGAGAATGTATTTACCAAGGTAATCCGTATTTCCAACGTGAACAGCATGGGCGACAAAATCGTGGTACAGGGCGGAACCTTCCGCAATGATGCCGTACTTCGCGCTATGGAGCAGTACATAGGTACAGAGGTTGTGCGTGTACCGTATCCGGAAATTATGGGTGCCATCGGTGTCGCATTGATTACCAGAAAACGTTACCTGAAGGGAAAATATACACAGTCATTCATCGGACTGGATGCGTTGGATGATTTTTCTTATACACAGGAAGCGGATTCACCATGTCCGTTCTGTCAGAACCACTGCAAGCGTACGATTGTCAGATTTTCCAACGGAAATGCATGGGTTACAAATAACCGATGCGAAAACGGAGAAATTCTGGGAGATCCTAAGGATGATACCGTACGCGAACAGTTGAAAAAAACAAAGGAAAAGCAGGTGGTACCTAACCTGTTCAAGACAAGAGAGGAGCTGTTATTCCGCGATTATCCGTATCCGTCCCTATTGCCGGGGAAGGATACCGTAATCGGAATCCCAAGGGTGCTTTCCTTCTGGGATACGATGCCGTTCTGGAAAACATTTTGGCGTTCTCTTGGATTTCAGGTAAAGATATCGCCTGCAAGTACGCGTAAAATGTATGAAAACGGATTATCTGCCGTAACGTCGGATACCGTCTGTTTTCCGGCAAAGCTTGTACACGGTCATCTGAGAAGTTTGGCTGCAAGCGGCGTAGACCGTATTTTTATGCCGACAATCACCACGGTAAAAACGGAAAATTCCGAGGCAACAAGCCAGTCCATGTGCGCGGTTGTAAAGGGATATCCGATAGTTATCCGTAATTCCGATAATCCGGAAACACAGTGGGGAATTCCGTTTGATGCACCGCTGTTTCACTGGTATGAAAAGGAAGACCGTGATTTACAGCTGACTAAATACATGAAAGATAACTTTGGCATAGACGAAGACATCACAAGAAAAGCAGTACAGGCAGGAGATGAATCCCTGTATGCATTTAAGCAGGAGCTGTTCCGCGCAGGGCAGGCAGTTTGCGAGGAAGTGGAGCAGAACGGAACCTTTGCTGTGGTACTGGCATCCCGTCCTTACCAGAACGATAAGCTTGTGAACCATGAGCTGCCGGAAATGTTTACCGGTCTTGGTATTCCGGTATTGACTGCAGATTGCTTAGAAGCGGCAAATCATGTGGATCTGAGTAAGAGCAGATTGGATGTAGTAAATAATTACCATGCCAGAATGCTTTCTACTGCTATGCTGGCGGCTGAAAGTCCTCATCTGGAATATGTACAGCTGGTAAGCTTCGGCTGCGGTCATGATGCATATCTTTCCGATGAGATTGTACGACTGATGAAGGAAATATCAGGAAAGGCACCATTGATTCTGAAGGTGGATGAAAGTGATATTCAGGGACCGCTTCGTATTCGTGTAAGATCCTTTGTTGAGACGATTTCCATGCGACATGCAGATAATAAAGAGTTGGAAATCAGAGAGTTGGAAGATCCGTATCCGGTTAAGTATACAAAAGACTGTAAAAAGGATATGGTTGTACTGGTACCTAATACTTCTCATGCCTTTTGCCGTGTCATGACAGCAGCGTTTAAAAAGCAGGGTATTCATGCCGTGGCACTCGATATTGGACGGGAAGAAGCCATTCGCCTTGGAAAGCAGTATGTTCATAATGATATCTGTTTCCCGGCACAGATTGTAGTCGGAGAAATACTCGCAGCGCTCCAAAGCGGAGAATATGACGATAAAGAGGTAGGCGTTGCCATGGGTAAGTATGTAGGTGACTGCCGACTGACCCATTACGGAGCACTTCTCAGAAAAGCACTGGATGATGCAGGTTATTCACATGTGCCGATACTGACCAATGATGACCAGGATTATCATCAGATGCACCCGGGATTCAAGATGAATCTGCATACCGCTATGTGTATTGCTTTTTCTCTGCCGGTAATAGATATCCTGGAAGAGCTGCTTCGAAAGATAAGACCGTATGAAACAGTAGTCGGAAGTGCGGAAGCTGCCTTTGAGAAGGCAATGGATAAGGTAATCGCCGGTCTGGAGAAGCATGGTATTGCAGGCCTGCGTAACGGCTTTAAGAAAGCAATTGAGCTTATGAAATCAGTCAAGTATGACCGATCCAATCCGAAACCGCGGGTACTGATTGTAGGAGAATATCTGCTGAACTTCCATCCGGGAGCAAACCATGATATTGAGAAGTATCTTGAGGAAAACGGATTTGAAATTATTGAGGCACGAATGACGGATGTCATCCGTAAAACATATTTTTATCAGGATTCACAGATTAAGGAATACAATCTGAAAAAGCCGTTCACACAGAAGGTATGGTATCGTGTTGCCGATGAAATGTTTAACCTGGCACATGATATGGCAGATGCGATTGCCGTCGACCATCCTCTCTATGAGCCAGCCTGCCGAATGCAGGATCTGGTAAAGGAAAGTGACTCTATCGTTCATCATACGTTTGATGCCGGAGAAGGGGTGCTGATACCGGGAGAAATTCTGCATCACGCAAAGCACGGATGCCGTAATTTCATCATCCTGCAACCGTTTGGCTGTCTGCCGAACCACGTAGTAGGAAGAGGAATTACAAAGCGCCTAAAGGAAATATATCCTGATGCGCAGATACTGCCGCTGGATTATGACCCGGATGTAAGCTTTGCTAACATTGAAAACCGATTGCAGATGATGGTCATGAATGCGATACATAGTAATTAGTTTCCATAACCGTATGAGGTAGTATTTGAATATACGTTGCCATGGGGGAAATGCCGTGGTACTATAGGCTTTGACAAAGTTACCAAAATAAATATCGGGAGACAGAAAATGAGAAAATCAGAGATTGCTTCCGATTATACACAAGGAGAATGAATCATGGTAGTATCACCAAAGGTAAAAGGATTTATATGTATAACAGCTCATCCGGAAGGATGCAGGGAAAATGTAAAAAGACAGATAGAGTATGCAAAAAAGTGCGAGAAGAAAGAGTGCCCGAAGAAGGTGCTTGTGATCGGAAGCTCTACAGGCTATGGTCTGGCATCCCGTATCAGTGCAGCATACATCGGAGGAGCAGCTACGCTTGGAATCATGTTTGAGAAGGAATCAAACGGCAAGCGTACGGCAACACCGGGATTTTACAATACAAAGGCTTTTGAAGAGTTTGCGGCACAGGACGGTCTCTATGCAAAGACAATCAATGGAGATGCTTTTTCAAAAGAGATTAAGGAAGAAACAATTAAGACAATCAAAGAAGATTTAGGTAAGGTGGATATGGTTGTATATTCGCTGGCAGCTCCGAGACGTACCATGGCTGACGGAACTGTTTACCAGTCAACGCTCAAGACAACAGGCAAGGATTTTACACAGAAGTCCTGGAACGTAGATACAGACATCATCGCAGAGGCAACCATTCCGTCTGCAAATGAGGAAGAGGTAGAGGCTACTGTTAAGGTAATGGGCGGTGAAGACTGGATTGACTGGATGGATGCTCTTAAGGCAGCAGATGTGCTCGAGGACAATGCGATTACCGTTGCTTACTCCTACATCGGGCCGGAGCTTACCTATCCGATATACTACAACGGCTCCATAGGTATGGCTAAGAAGCACCTGTTTGAATCTTCCAAGAAGATTACAGAGAAGTATGAGAGTGACGGTATCAAGGCATATGTTTCGGTAAACAAAGCATTGGTTACACAGGCAAGTAGTGCGATTCCTATCGTACCGCTTTACTTTGCAATTCTTTACAAGGTAATGAAGGTAAAGAATATTCATGAAGGCTGTATTGAACAGATGACCCGTCTCTTTACAGATAAGCTTTTTGTTGAAACACCTGTTACTGACGAAAAGGGACAGATTCGTCTTGATGACTGGGAGATGAGAGAGGATGTTCAGAAAGAAGTTATGGACATCTGGGCACAGGTTACCACAGAGAATCTTCGTGAGCTTACAGATGTAGAGGGTTACTGGGAAGACTTCTATCATATGTTTGGTTTCCGATTTGATAATGTAGACTACACACAGGATGTAGAGATTTAAAAAACTTAAAAATAGCGCTAAAGCCCGCAGGCCTGACTCATGGTCTGCGGGCTTTGTCGTGATGGCTGCGTATAGAAAAAAACTATCCCGGATTATGTGGAAGCAGCAAAGCTTACGCTTACGATTGGGTTAATCGGTATTGTACTTTCTTTGATTGTAGGATTACTGATTGCAGTGATTCAATATTTCAAGCTTCCGGTTTTCAGGCAGATTGCAGCAGTATATATTGAGCTTTCAAGAAATACACCGTTATTGGTACAGTTATTTTTTCTTTACTTTGGATTGCCTAAGGCAGGTATCCGCATCAGCTCAGAGGGCTGTGCAATCATAGGGCTTTGTTTCCTTGGAGGCAGCTACATGGCAGAGGCCTTTCGAAGCGGCATAGAGTCGGTAGAGAAGGGACAGGAGAAATCAGCACTGGCGTTAGGCTTTAAGAGAAGCCAGGTGATACAATATGTGATTTTGCCACAGGCATTATCTGTTTCGATTCCCACGTTATGTGCGAACGTGATTTTCCTGATTAAGGAAACATCCGTATTTAGTGTAGTCGCACTGGCAGATTTGATGTATGTCGCAAAGGATTTGATTGGACTGTATTATAAAACGGACGAAGCGCTGCTCATGTTAGTAATTGCGTATCTGATTATCCTTTTGCCGTTTTCCATTCTGGCGGCATTACTGGAAAGGAGGCTTCGATATGCAGGATTTGGGAATTAGAGTTTTATTCATGGGAAATAACCTGGAGAGACTTTTAGGAGGTCTTTGGATTACCATTCGAATCTCCCTGATAGCAGTTGCTTTTCTATCGTACTTGGTATCTTATTAGGAATGCTGATGACAGTAAAAAATCCGATTATCAAGGTTTTGACAAAGATATACCTGGAATTTGTCCGAATCATGCCACAGCTGGTACTACTATTCCTGGTATATTTCGGACAGGCAAAGTCATTTGGAATTAATCTTTCCGGTGAACTCAGTGCAGTGATTGTATTTACTGTCTGGGGAACGGCTGAGATGGGTGACCTTGTCAGAGGTGCATTGATTTCCATTCCGAAGCATCAGTATGAAAGCGGTGCAGCAATCGGACTTACAAAAGGACAGGTTTATTACTACATTGTGATTCCGCAGATATTGAAAAGACTTGTACCCTTGGCAATCAATCTGACAACGCGAATGATAAAAACAACTTCGCTGGTAGCACTGATTGGTGTGGTAGAAGTGTTAAAGGTAGCACAGCAGATTATCGAGGCGAATCGATACACGGTTCCGGATTCGGCATCGTGGATATACGGAACGATTTTTTTCTTATATTTTATCGCATGTTGGCCAATTTCGCTGATAGCGAAAGGGATGGAGAAGAAATAAAAACTTCCTGTGAGGTAGAGGTGAGTCATATGGCTGAACAAGAAATAGTATTAGAAGCAAAAAATATTATAAATCAGTATGGTGAAGGAACCGTATTAAATGATGTTTCATTGCAGATTCATAAAGGCGAAGTTATCGTTCTGATTGGTCCTTCCGGCTGCGGAAAGAGTACCTTTCTGCGATGTATGAACGGATTGGAGCCGATTCAGTCCGGACAGATTTTATTAGACGGAAAGGCCATTACAGAAGGTAAAACCGACTGGCCTAAGATTAGACAAAAAATTGGCATGTTTTTTCAAAACTATGAATTATTCCCACACATGAGTGTGATTGACAATATTCTTCTCGGACCTGTGAAAGTGCAGGGAAGAGACAGAAAGGAAGTACAGAAGGAAGCAGAGGTTCTTCTGGAACGTGTCGGACTTCTGGATAAAAAGGATGCGTTTCCAAGACAGTTATCCGGAGGACAGAAACAGCGAGTTGCCATCGTCAGGGCGTTAATATTAAAGCCGGAAATCCTGCTGTTTGATGAAGTAACGGCAGCGCTTGACCCGGAGAGGGTAAGAGAAGTATTGGATGTAATCCTGGAGCTTGCCTCAAACGGTTACACCATGCTGATTGTGACACATGAAATGCAGTTCGCAAGAGCGGTTGCAAACAAAATTGTTTTTATTGACGGCGGAAAAATCGTGGAAAGCGGTGAGCCGGAACAATTTTTTACCCACCCGGAAACCGATCGTGCAAGACGGTTTTTAAATACATTTATTTATGCAAAGGACGAGGCGAAGGAAGCCTGACAGTCCGGTTCATACTGAAAGAAAGTAAGAAAGAGGAGGAGAAAGAGTATGAAAAAGTTTTTATCGTTACTGTTAACAGTTGTCGTAGCATTGGGAGTTCTCTCCGGTTGCGGCAGCAAGGAAGAAAGTAAAACAGCTACTGCTCAGACATAGGCAGCAGCAGACACAGCGGCAGACACAGCAGCAGACACAACGCAGGGTTATGATATTTACTTCGGTGACCGTATTGCTAAGGATTTAGGCGTAGAGGTAGAGTATGTTTCTACTGACGCAGCAAACCGTGTAGAGTACTTAAAGTCCGGTAAAGTTGATATTATCCTTGCGAACTTCACTGTTACACCGGAAAGAGCAGAGTCCGTTGACTTCGCACTTCCTTATATGAAGGTAGCTCTTGGTGTTATCTCACCGGATGCGGCACTGATTACGTCTGCAGAGCAGTTAAATGGTAAGAAGTTAATCGTTACAAAGGGTACAACAGCAGAGACATTCTTTACAGAGAATTATCCTGAAATTGAGCTTGTGAAGTTTGACCAGTACACAGAAGCTTACAATGCATTATTAGACGGTCGTGGCGATGCATTCTCAACAGATAATACAGAAGTTTTAGCATGGGCTTTACAGAACGAGGGCTTCACGGTTGGTATTGAGTCCATCGGTAACTTAGACACAATTGCACCTGCTGTATCTAAGGGAAATGAAAACTTATTAAAGTGGATTAATGATGAAATCGTTGCACTGGCAGATGAGCAGTTCTTCCATGCAGATTACAAGGCAACCTTAGAGCCGGTATACGGCTCCGCAGTTGATATTGACAGCTTGGTAGTTGAAGGCGGCGTGGTCGAATAAATAACTCCCTGCAGATTTTGAAGGAGGGCTTTGAAAAGCCGGATTGCAGAGGTATATAAAGTTCATAATAGAGATAAAAGATAAGCTCGGTAGCACCGGATAAGTGCTGTACCGGGCTTCTTTTTATAGTTACGTCAAGTGTTTTCAGAATATTTACTAATATCGGCAATATAAAGCAAAAATTCCTCCTATTTTCATAGACATAGAAAGAATTTAGCGATAAAATTAGTATATATACCTTGAAGAGAGCATATGGGTAAACTGTGTAGAAAGGAATGGAATAATATGAAAAAAAGAAGTATTCGGACCACTTTATTTATAGGATTTCTTATTCCGGTATTGATGATGGTAATTCTGGGTGCCGTTTCTTACAGCTCGGCATCGCAGACCATTATGAACAAATATGAGGAGTCTGCAAGCAACACTGTTTCAGCAATGAGTATGTATGGAGAAACGCTGGCAAGCAGTATGGCATCAAGAGCCTTGGAGCAGGTCAACGGCAGCGACCTGAAGGAATATTATGAGAAATACTTTGATAATACGGATGCAAAATGGCTGGAGCTGTACGGAAACGGAAAAAGCAAGCTGCTTCAGATGTATAACAGTACAGATTATATAAGCAATTATTATCTTGTTCCCAAGGCGGGTTCAGAGATTCATTCTGCACAAAATGACTTAGGGGCGGGGACTTATGATGAACTGATGGCTTCAGATATTGGTGCCTATTTTTCGAGCGGTTCTGATAAAAATAACTGGTTTGGTTATCATACGGCAATAGATGCAAAAACAGGAAGCAGTGGGCAGGATTATGCATTTACCTATATTCAGCGGTTTATTAAGGCAGAGGCAGTGCTTGTTTTGGACTGGTCCATGGCTTCCGTGGAAGATATGCTGAGGAAAATAGATTTTGGTGAGAACAGTATAACAGCCGTGGTTTCCTGGGATGGCAGGGAAGTATCCCGCTTGCGTAAGACAGGTGCTGACGGTGCAGATATTTTGGAGCCGGTAACGGATACGGTATTTGTCGATAAAGAGTTTTATCAGACTGCCCTTGCACAGGCACAGACAATCAGTGACTATGTAACCTGGAATAATGCAAGCTATCTGTTTGTTTTCTCACCGCTGGGTGATTCTGGATTATCTCTTTGCGCGCTCATTCCGCAGAAAAAAATTGTCGCAGAGGTAAGTGCCATTCGTAATCTGACGATTGTCATTGTTATCGTAGCGTTAGTGGTTGTGCTTTTGATAGGTACCAAAATTGCAGGCGGAATCAGTAGAAGCGTAGAGGTAATCAGTAAGGGACTTGAAAAGGTTGCAAAAGGCGATCTGACACAGCAATTCTCTGTGAAAAGAAAGGACGAGTTTGGAACCCTGGCAAGAGTATTAAATGATACGATGGATAACATCAGAATGCTGATGTCAGATATGAAGAAGTTTGGTTCAAATGTTACACATATGGCAGACGATATTTCAGAAAAGACAGAGTCTATGAATGCATCCATTCACAGCATTTCCAGCGGTGTCGGAGAGGTTGCAGACGGACTGCGCGATCAGGCAGCGCAGATGGACAGAAGCAATGAAAAAATGCAGGAATTTGCCAAACGTTTAGAGGAGATACATAACGAAACCGTCACAATGTCCGGTGCAATTACGGAGGCGATGAATGCAATTCGTGAGGGAAAGGTTATTATCGAAGATTTGAATGAAAAGGCGCAGACAACCTCTGCAATTACAGGCATTTTGGTAGAGAATGTAAGCGGTGTACAGAAGCATTCGGCAGAAATCGAGAGCATCATTGATACCATTGATAATATTGCGGAGCAGACAAATCTTCTTTCCTTAAACGCTTCTATTGAAGCGGTAAGAGCCGGTGAACACGGTAAGGGCTTTGCTGTTGTTGCCGAGGAAGTCCGTAAGCTTGCCGACCAGTCAGCTGAGGCTGCAGGTGAGATTCAGCAGCGCCTGGGTAAGATGACTGTTATGACAGAAAAAACAAACCAGTCGGCAGAGGAAACGAAGAATATCGTGTCCTTGCAGGGAGAATCCCTGAATCAGACGATAGCTGTTTTTGGTACAATAGAAGAGAAGGTAAAGGAGCTTGTAAACGGACTGCAGAATATTGTGGATGATATGGGCAGGATTAATACGGACAAGGATGAAGTACAGAGCTCCGTTAAGAATGTTTCCTTAGAAGCAGAAACAACAGCAGCATCGACAGAAGAGGTAACCGTATCCCTTGACAGACAGGCAGAAGTAATGCAGCAACTGACAGAAAATATGGAATTTTTAAGAAAAGAAACGTCAGTATTGGACGAATCCATGAATCGTTTTAAAATTCAATAGTAATTCTAATAAGAAACCTCCTTTGTTCATCAATTGGCAATGTGCTGTATGAACTGGTATAAAATGCATAAAAAATATACAAATTCGAGAAAAATAGAAGAATTTTCAAGAAAGACAGAAGAATATTGTATGTTTTTTGCCTAAAATCTTGTTATAATTTGTTATGTAACTTAACAGTTGTTAAACTAAATTTTTAGGGGAGGTTTTACAAAAATGAAGAAAAAGTTAGTAAGTACACTTCTTGCAGTAGCAATGATGGCTACAGCAGTAACAGGATGCGGAAACTCAACAGAGCAGCAGACAACAGAAACAAAAGACACAACAACTACAACAACAGATGCAGCAGCAACAGACACAACAGCAACAGATGCAGCAGCTGATACAGCTCAGGCAGCAACAGATGCAGCAGCAACAACAGAAGGCAGCTTAGCTGATAAGAAGGTTGGCGTTTGTATTTATCAGTTCAACGATAACTTCATGACTCTGTTCCGTACAGAGCTTGAGAATTACTTAGTTTCACAGGGATTCTCTAAGGATAACATCAAGATCATGGATGGTGCTAACGATCAGGCTACACAGTCTAACCAGATTGATAACTTCATCACAGAAGGTGTTGATGTATTAATTATCAACCCTGTAAACTCTTCTTCAGCAGAAACTATTACAGATAAGGTAGTAGGAGCTGAGATTCCTTTAGTATACATCAACCGTGAGCCTTCAGCAGATGAGCAGAAGAGATGGGCAGACAACAACTGGAACGTAACATACGTTGGTTGTGACGCTCGTCAGTCAGGTACAATGCAGGGTGAATTAATCGTTGACCTTGGCAAGGATAAAGTTGACTTAAACGGTGATGGAAAGATTCAGTACATCATGGTTGAAGGTGATCCTGAGAACGTAGATGCTCAGTACAGAACAGAGTTCTCTGTAAAGGCTCTTACAGATGCAGGATGGGAAGTTGAGTGTTTAGTAGACCAGGTTGGTAACTGGGATCAGGCACAGGGCGAGCAGATCGTTGCTAACGCATTAGCTCAGTATGGCAATGATATCGAAGTTGTATTCTGTAACAACGACGCTATGGCACTTGGTGCTTACACAGCTATTCAGAATGCAGGACGTAAGGTTAACGAGAACATCTACTTAACAGGTGTTGATGCTCTTGCAGAAGCTCTTCAGCTTGTTCTCGAAGGCAACATGACAGGTACTGTATTAAATGACCACTTTGCACAGTCTCACAGTGCAGCAGATGCAGCTATCGGATTTGCTAAGGGCGAAGCAGTTGAGAAGTACATCGGCTGTGATTATAAGAAGGTTACACCTGAAAATGCACAGGAAGTTCTTGACCAAGTAAGTAACTAAATTGTTAATCTGATTCAAGAGGAAGTAATTTTATGTGGGTGTCAAAATCGACACCCACATTTTAAATGAACTATATGTAAAATAGGAGGCGTAAAATGGCTGAGTATAGACTTGAGTTGCGAGGAGTTTCTAAATCCTTCCCAGGTGTAAAAGCTTTAGATAATGTACAGTTAGCACTCCGACCGGGAACTGTTCATGCGCTGATGGGAGAAAACGGTGCCGGTAAATCTACATTGATGAAATGTCTCTTCGGTATCTATAAGATGGATGCAGGTGAGATTTATCTTGATGGGGAGAAAGTGAATATTTCAAATCCTGATGATGCAATGGATAAAGGTATTGCAATGGTACATC